>NZ_CAUYTL010000001.1:0-265365 GCF_963575615.1 Listeria rocourtiae subsp. hofi
CATGCAAAAAAACTCCCTTATAAAGTAGATTTGGAATTTTTGTTTTTTCCATTGTCTACTTTATAGGGAGCATATCATTTAACATCACAGACTCGTAACTCTTTTTATATGATAGAAAAAGGAGATTTTTCCGTCTACTATGAATCTAGATTAACCGGGAAAATATTAATTTCATTTTTCCGGCATAATGATATGTTTAACTTCCCGCTGCTGAAAGAGCGAATGAATCCTGTTCTTGAAGTAGTCGCACTGAAAGATGCACAAGTATGGGTCATTGATTTTAACTTCATGAAGTCCAGCGTGAAATTAGAGGACCCCCGAAATTATTTACAGCTAAATTTCTTGGCGACAACGCAGACGCAACTAGGAAATGCGTTGATTCGAAAATCGCTAGACTCAAAAAAGAGGATTTTACATGCTTTAGTGGAGCTTACGGAGCATATGGCTTTGTACAATCAGGATAAAGTTTACGAACTTCCTAATTTTATGACCTATGAATTACTTGCGGAAATCGCAGGGACATCAAGGGGTTATACGTCGCGGATTTTGCGGGAATTACGAGATGACAATATTCTGGATTCTTCTAATCGACCGTGGATTGTGAAAGATTTAGAGCTGTTGAATAACTTATTGTATGAGGGAACATGAAAAAAGAGTAAGGATCCCGAATTGGAATTCTTACTCTTTTCCATGTTCTACTTGTTATCTGTCCCCATAACCAAGTTCCCTGCATAAATCTCTTCTAACGCTTTTCCTACCGCTTTGTGCGATTTGAAATCATCCATTGTACCTGGGTCGTGGTCTTTTTGCATTTGACGTGCACGACGCGCAGCCACGGTTACTAGTGAGTATTTTGAGTCAATAACTAACAACAAATTATCAATTGATGGATATAACATCTATTCCAACTCCTCTAACATTTTTTCATATTTATGAATGACGCGCTCTGTTTTTAAGTGCTCGGTCTGAACAATCCCCTTAATTTTTTGAACGGCATTATCTACTATATCATTAACGACGGCATAATCATAGGCGTTCATCATCTCAATTTCGCGACGCGCTTCGTTCATGCGCTCTTCAACGACTTCCATAGACTCTGTACCCCGCCCTATAATGCGGTTTTTCAACTCACTCAAATCTGGCGGTGTTAAGAAAATAAATATTCCTTCTGGCATCGCCTTGCGGACTTGTAATGCACCTTGAACCTCAATTTCTAGAAAAACATCTTTTCCAGCTACCAAAATTTCTTCTACGTAATCGAGTGGTGTTCCGTAATAGTTACCAACATACTGTGCGTATTCCAGCATTTTACCATCTGCAATCGCCTGCTCAAATTGTTCTTTCGTGCGAAAATAATAATCTACACCATCCACTTCACCTGCGCGCGCTTGGCGTGTTGTCATCGAAATGGAATATTCAAATGAAGTTGTTGGGTCGTCAAAAACTGCTTTTCTAACCGTCCCTTTCCCAACTCCAGAAGGACCAGATAAAACGATGAGAAGTCCTCGATCTGTCATGTTTACGTTCCTCTTTTCTAATAATTTCATACTGCTTGAAAAATTATTCAGCGTGTCGACAAACACCCATTTTCGTCGTTAAAATCTCTGTTCCGATGCTCACGTACCCCAGTACGATCCGCTTCGGTACTCGCTTTTGCCTAGAAACTAGGCATTTGTCGACACGCTGATTATTCCACATTCTGGATTTGCTCACGCATTTTTTCAAGTGTCGTCTTTAATTCTACCACACGATTCGTAATTTCTAAATGGCTAGCTTTTGATCCAATCGTATTTATTTCACGGTTCATCTCCTGAATGAGAAAATCAAGCTTGCGTCCAATCGGTTCTTCCAGTAAAAGAATGTGCGAAAATTGCTTCACGTGGCTTCCCAAGCGTTCAAGCTCTTCATTGATATCTGATTTTTCAAGCAAAATCGCAATTTCGGAAAGGACGAGTGCTTTGTCAAAATCTTCGCCGACATAGCTAATTAAGCGGTTTTCGAGTCGCTCACGATATGTCCCTTCCATTTCAGGAACAAACGCTTGTATCTCGTTTAATAATTTCTCTGTCGTCTCCAAATGATGTTTGAAATGAAGCGCCAACTCGTTGCCTTCTGTCGCCCGCATGTCGTCCAATCTTTTTGCAGCAGCGGTTGTTGCGCCTACGAGTAATTCCTCTAGCTCTGAATCCGGTTCGTTGCTCTCCACAATTTCTAAAAAGCGCGGATCAAGTAAGAGTTCCTGAATATTTAGTGCGTCCTCCATCTGATAACGCTGTGTTGCCTGGCGCATAAAACGAATATACTCATCCGCCAAATCCCAGTTGATGACCAATTTTTCTTTCGTCGCCCTGTTTCCTTCTACTGTAATCGCGCATTCCACACGGCCACGCTTCAACTGCTCTGCGATGCTTTTTTTTAACTTCGCTTCCAAATAGGCAAACACACGCGGCATCCGAAAAACAACTTCCAAATAGCGGTGATTGACAGCTTTCAATTCTACGGTTACTTTGAAATTCTCTGATTGCTTCCCTGCTCGCCCGAACCCAGTCATACTTTTTACCATCTCGATCAGCCTCTCGCATTCTAATTTCACCACCTTATTATAACATAAAAGCAAGAATATAAGGCAAGTCTCGCCCTTCTTATGGTACAATAAAAGAAAAAAAGGAGAGATTGGCAACATGAAAAAGAATGTCTTAGTTTTCAGTATTGTGCTGGTTGCTTTGATTGCACTAGCTTTTGTATTACGATTAGTGATTTCCCCACCAAAAGAGGATTTTATTGTCAATGTAGATAATTATAGTGGAGCTACATCGTCTGAAATAACGCTTATGAATGGCGGAAAAGTTGTTGCTACAATTCCTGCACTAAAAAATGAAACGTCAAAAGAGATTAAAGTAGCACCATTTGACGTGAAGCCAGGTGGTTTTACGATGAGTTACATTGATAAAAATGGGAAAAAACATGATGAGCTTCAGTTTGATGTAACAGCAGCAACGTCCACAATGAACAGCACACTTTTTATTAGTGTCAACGAGGTAAAAGAGGACGGTACCATGAATATTGATTATTCTTATTCTGCCTCGAATGGAGAAGAGATTTCTAGTCAAACTAATTAAATTTTTGAGGGAATGAATGAAATATGGCATTTGATACAATGTTTTTAAAAGCAATGACCGAAGAATTGACCGAGCAGTGCGAAACTGGACGGATTATGAAGATACATCAACCGTTTGCGCATGAATTAGTGTTGCATGTGCGCAAAAATCGGGAAAACCAGCGCATCTTGATTTCGGCGCACCCGAGTTATGCTCGTATTCAGATTACGAAAGAAACGATGGAAAACCCTGCGCAGCCGCCAATGTTTTGCATGTTATTGCGGAAGTATATGGAGGGCGCGATTATTGAATCCATTCGCCAAGTTGCAAATGATCGTATTTTGATTTTTGGGATTCGTGGGAAAGATGAGATTGGCGAAACCCGTTTTTGTGATCTGTATGTGGAAATTATGGGGCGCCATAGCAATATTGTGCTCGTGGATCGCGAAAAAGAGACTATTGTAGACTGCATTAAACACGTTTCACCGGCTTTTAATAGTTACCGTACACTGTTGCCCGGCGCTTCTTATATTCTGCCACCGAGTTCGGATAAATTGAATCCTTGGACGGCGAGCGAGGAAGATTTGTTGGCGAAACTGGATTTCAATGCTGGTAAAATGTCGAAGCAGATCGTTTCGAGTGTTGCTGGATTCAGCCCCTTGCTTGCGAACGAAGTAGTTGCGCGGGCTGGATTGGTGAATCGGGATACGTTGCCGCAAGCCTTTTTTAGTGTTATGGAAGATTGTGCAAAATCAGCGGAACCTGTTTTATTTACAAAGAACGACAAAGAAGATTTCTATTTTATGCGACTTGCAGATACGGAAGTGACGGCGGAATCAGATTCGCTTGGTGCTTTGTTGGATCGGTTTTATGGTGGAAAAGCAACGCGAGATCGGGTGCATCAAATTGCGCATGATTTGGAACGGTTGCTTGCGAATGAGATTGACCGCGACCGTTTGAAAATGGAAAAACTAGAGCAAACGCTTGTGGATACGGAACGCGCGGATGAGTTTCGGGTTTTCGGTGAGTTGCTGACGGCGAACCTGCATTTGGTCTCTCGAGGTATGACCGAGATTGAAGTGCAGAATTTTTATGATGAGAATATGGGAATGGTGAAAATCCCGCTTGATATTCGGAAATCGCCGCCTCAAAATGCTCAGTTTTTGTTTAATAAATATCAAAAGTTGAAGAAAGCTGTGAAATTTGTTGAGGAACAGATGCGCTTGACGGAGCAGGAAATTGCCTATTTGGAAACGGTGCAGCAACAATTGGAAGATGCGTCGCCTGAGGACGTTCAGGAAATCCGGATGGAACTCGCAGAGCAAGGATACATCAAGTATAAGCAGAAAAAAGGCAGCAGAAAGCCGAATCAAAATCCGATGCTTGAAAAATATACGTCGAGCACTGGATTACCTATCCTAGTCGGGAAAAATAATAAGCAAAATGATTATTTGACGAATAAAGTAGCGCGAAATACTGATTTATGGTTCCATGTGAAAGATTTGCCGGGGTCACATGTGGTGATTCAAGATGCAAATCCCGATGATACATCAATCACGGAAGCTGCGATGATTGCGGCATTCTTTTCCAAGGCGCGACTGTCAGGCTCAGTTCCAGTGGATGCGACACTGATTAAGCATGTGAAAAAACCAAGCGGTGCGAAGCCTGGTTATGTGACGTACGATAATCAGACGACTTATTTTGTTACGCCTGCTGAGGAATTAGTTAAGGCATTGCGAAGTTAGATGTAAAAAGGGTCTGAGACATAACCTAAATAAATCGGCGACAAGCAAGATTCACGTCCTACTCGAAAAAAAGGATTTGTGATATCTTGCTTATTTTGTATGAAAATGAGTTTGTCCCGTACTCTTTTTGTCGCTACCAGGCTTTCACACGTTGATATAACTGTCTTAACTCTGCTCGTTTTTGATCTGTTAATTCATTTTTGGGGATATCTTGAATGGCACTTTCTAAGGCATATAGGAAATGCAGACAAGCATCATCATCTACTAAATCTTTAACAAGTAAATAAGCTTTTTCTGTGCCTATTGCTTGCAACTCTTCCGCTGACTTTATGCCCACAGAATGCAGTTTTTCTTCATTGATTGGTCCTAGATTTTTCATATCAGATATTTTCATGATTATTACCTCTAAAACTACTAATGCATCTAATATTTGCTTTAATAAGCCGCATCACAACATCTCCTAAAAATAATAGTTTGTATCTTTTGAATAATAGTATAGCAAACAGATTTTGCTAGCACTACAAAGAGCGATACAAATGTTAAATGCTGTACCGCTCTTTTTGACTTACAGTTCCATATTTTCAATCTCTGCTAAAATTTGTTTTTCAAGGTTTCGCAAGCGCTCACTTGTCTCGTTCGCTGTTTCTCCGACGCAGCTAAAATAAATTTTGCATTTTGGTTCGGTTCCTGATGGACGAACACAGAACCATGAGCCGTCTGCCAAGTGGAATTTTAGGACGTCTGATTTTGGTAGTGTTATTTTTTGAGTTGTCTTTGTTTGATAATTAGTTTGTAAACCGGTTTGGTAATCTTCTTTGCTGGTGATGCCATCAATCGTTTTCTTGCGCATTGTTTGCATGATTGCTTGGATGCGCGCGACTCCTTCTTCTCCTTTTGCGGTGATTGTATGCAGAGATTCTTCATGATAGCCAAATTCGTTGTAGATTGTTTGCAAACCTTCGTATAGTGTTTTGCCTTGTAACTGGAAAGCTAGCGCGACTTCCGCTGTTAAAAGGGCTGCTTGGATAGCGTCTTTATCGCGGACGAATGGTTCGATCAAGTATCCGTAGCTTTCTTCATAGCCGAATAAGAATTTCGCTTCGCCCGTCATCTCCCATTCTGCGATTTTTTCACCGATAAACTTGAAGCCAGTTAGCGTATTGTAGGTTTTCACGCCATATTTCTGAGAAATTTTTTCACCTAGGTTGCTAGTCACGATGGTTTTGATGAGTGCGCTGTTTGCTGGTATCTTCTTCTGCGTGACTAGATAATGTAGCAATAAAGCGCCCAACTGATTCCCTGTCAAAATTTGATATGTGCCTCGTTCATTTTTTACAGCAACGCCGATTCGGTCAGCATCTGGATCTGTCGCCATCAAAATATCGGCATTATCGCTTGCTTCGATTGCCATCCTGAACGCAGCATGATCTTCTGGATTTGGCGATGTAACAGTCGGAAAAGCGCCATCTGGAATTGACTGCTCTGCGACAACGCTGACATTTGTGAAACCTGCTTGCGCCAAGCTTTGCGTCACAAGTGGTCCTCCCGTTCCATGAAGTGATGTGTAAACAATTTTCAACTTGTTACCGTGCGTTTTTGTCAGTTCTTTATTTTGCGTCACAGACCGAACTTGTTCTAAATAAGCTGCGTCCGCTTCCTCGCCGATTCGAACGAGTAATCCAACTTCGACTAGTGTGCCCTCCTCAGCTACTGGAATCGCGAACAAATCAGAAATACGCTTCAAATAAGCCGTTATGCTATCCGCAACGTCCAACGTAATCTGGCATCCATCTGCACCGTAAACCTTGAAACCGTTGTATTCTGCTGGATTATGGCTCGCCGTGATAACGATACCCGCTGCAGCGCCCCATTTACGAACCATGAATGACAATTCCGGGGTTGGGCGTAACATGTCGGATAAATAGACTTTGATTCCAGCTGCGCCAAGAACGCGTGCTGCTTCTAATGCAAATTCCGCTGAAAAATGACGCGAATCATAAGCAATTGCCACGCCATCCGCTTGACAACCTTGTCCTACAATATGTGCCGCTACACCACTCGCGACCCAACGAATCATGTACTTATTTATCCGGTTCGTGCCGCAACCAATCTCCCCGCGCATACCGCCAGTACCAAATTCCAAATAGCGATAAAAGTGCTCTCTTTTTGCTTTTTCGTCAGATAATTCCGTCATTTCATATTGAAGCGCCACGTCGTCCTTCGACGCCACGCTCCATTTTTGCCAATTTACTTGCCAAGTCATTGGCTCTCATCCTCTAATTGTTGCAGAATTCCTGCCAAGCTCATCTCACAGCAAGCCATCGATGTATCCGCGACACCGTAGTACATTTTAACAACATCGCCTTCTACAATCGTACCGCAACCAAAAACAACATCGCCAAAAAAGCCGTTTTTCTCGTAATCCGCTTCTGGTTCTAAAATTGGTGTTTCTGTACGCGCTAGAACTTTCATTGGATCATCTAAATCAAGTAGGACCGCTCCCATACAATAGCGATGTTCTTTCGTCGCGCCGTGATACAGCTCTAGCCAGCCTTTTTCAGTTTTAATCGGCACGGCACCACCACCGATTCGGCCGCTATCCCAATAACCTTCACGAATGCCAAGCAAGTGTCTGTGATCGCCCCAGCTATGTAAATCTGGTGAAGACGCAATCCAAATATCCAAATTCCCGATACTTTTCAAACTCGGTCTGTGCAATGCGTAATATTTTCCATTCACTTTTTCTGGAAAAATTAATACATCTTTATTCTCCGGCGCGAAAATATTTCCTTCGTATTCATAGCTCACAAAGTCCTTCGTCGAAATCATCGCATCCGCAACGCCCATCTCCGAAACAGCACTGAAATTCACATAGTAAACATCATCAATCTGCGTCACACGTGCATCCTCAATACCAAACGTTTGATATTCGTTAAATGGATACAAAAATGGTTTTTCATCAATAGTAAAGTTGTGTCCATCCTTGCTTCGTGCAATCCTGATATATGAAAGCGACGTCAAATATGTGAAACCCTCCAGCTTATTTTTTTCACGAATCATCCGCGGATCTTCAAAATCATACGTTGGATCATCTAGTCGAAACTCCAAAATATCAAGTTCCTTCGTTTCCATATTAAAAATTGGCGCCTTAATAACGTTTGGGTCCTCACTAATTGGTTTTTCTGCCACGCGTAAGAGCAACAAAGTTTCTCCTTGATATTCAGCAACACCTGCGTTAAACGCTCCCAAAACTTCAAAATCTGGACGGTGCGGCTTAACGTCTGCCGGTGTAATTAATGGATTTTCCTCATAACGATAAATATTCATAATTCCTAATCTCCCTATCCTTCAAATTTCATAAATGGATCGCGAATCGTTCGTTTTTGAGCATCCGCGTCACTTATTCCTACGTATAAATCAGCCGTTCCAGATACATTCCGAATCAGACCTCCACTAAAAACAACATCTTTCAAATCTGGTCGCTTCGTTGGTCCTGCTAGAAAATCTGCACGTTCTGCGATAATTTCCATCGGTACAACTATCTCTCCTGTTTTCGGATTAAGCACGCAAATTGCTGCATAATAATGCCGATCACCAACCGCATCAAAATTCGCAATATGACTAAGCACTCCTAGGTTGCCATTTTTCAAAAAATGCATCTCGTTCGCGCCACCCCACTCGTCCTCCGCAAAATGTGGTTCGAGTAGCGGTGCATTCTCAATCAAAGCTACCGTTAGATCCGCCAATTTTTCAATCAAGCAAAAACCGATTTTGCCACGCCCACCTTTTTCACCTTGAGGACGCGTTAGAACAACAATTTCTCCACTTGGCAACTGCTTCAAGCGCAAATCCTTCATCCCAACTGGGCCTTCAAAAAACAGCGTCAAACCTGCAATATCTTTACCTCGATATAAACAAGTCCGCCACGCTAATTTTTCAGGATTCCCCTCACTTGGGAACACTTCCACACCACCGATAATCAAATCCCCATCAATGCGCGTCATAAATGGGTCTTGTAGTGCCAATTTAGGCATATTTGCAAGCAATACCCACGCCAAATCAAGCTTTTCAAAGAAGCCGATTTCCGCCATTTCGCTGTCCCGTGACTCAATGCGTCCAGCAATCACTTCTTTGCCACCCACAACAAACGGCGCCGAAATATTGTATACATCCTTATCACCCGCACCAACAAAATTCAAGCGCTCCACTTTCGCCGGCCCATTTCCGGCTCGATATTCCTTCAATAAAACTGTAATATCTTTCATCATAAACTCCTTCACATCTTAAAAATAACCGCTGCAAACTCAGGTAACTCAATACTATCGGCGCTTACAGCCACATTCTTATTTGCCAAAACAAGCGTCAAATTCCCCCACTTGTTCTCCATCTCACGTGTTGCCCCGAAATTAAGACAAACGAGATGCTCACCGCGAACATACGCCAGTAACTCTCCATCCACTTCAAAATCACGATATCCTGGCTTGCAAAAATCAGCCGTTTTTCTAAGTGAAATCAATGCTTTATAAAATGCAAACATGCGCTGTCCACGCGCAAAATCAGGCGTCACTTCCCCAATCCAAGCCTGCGCTTTATCCGAGAAACCTTCTGGCCAAGTCATCAGTGACCTCGCTTTATCCCGCGTCTTACCTTGCGCTATAGCCAATGCTTCGCGCTCCGACTTACCATCCTCTAAAGCCAGCTCGTACGCATAAAGCCCCTGCACATCACGCATTTCATTCATCGACTCCGGCACAAAATCCGCCATCCCAAGCTCCTCACCAAAATACACAAACGGAACACCGTGTGACGTCAACATCAGCATCGCCAGCAACTGCGCCACATCTTCGCGCTCGTCCGCCAACCGATTCCACGAACGACTCATATCATGGCTCCCGAAAAATAGCGTCGGCTCCCGACCATCCGCATACACTTGTTGCATCCGAGCAAGCTCCGTCACAATCCCGTCACGATTTGCCACACTGCCAAAATTAAAATTAAATGTCACATCCAGTCCGGCCGGCCCAGCATACCGCTTAATTTCCGCCAAATTATCCGAACTAATCTCGCCCACCGTGAAATAATCCCCACGCGTTCGAATCCGTTCGCCAATCTCCGCCATTTTCGCCATCATGCCTGGCTGATCCTTATCATACAGATGTTGCTGTTCACCATCTACTACAGGATTATCCAAAAAGTCCCGCGTCAACGTCAAATTATTAATCACATCCAGCCGAAAACCGTCCAATCCCTTATCCAACCAGAAATCGAATACCTTCCAAATCTCACGCTCCACATCAGGATTGGCCCAATTCAAATCCACCTGCTCTTTCGCAAAGCTGTGATAATAATATTGCTCCGTAACTGCATCCCATTCCCAAGCCGAACCTCCGAAAAATGATTCCCAATTATTCGGCACATCCTTCCACACGAACCAATCACGCTTTGCATCATCCCGCGAACGCCGCGCTTCCTTAAACCACGCGTGCTCCGTCGACACATGATTCACAACCATATCCGCGATCACCCGAATCCCATATCGATGCGCCTCAGCGACAAACGCCTCCAAATCCGCCATCGTGCCATAATCTGGGTCAACTGCATAGTAATCACTCACATCATAGCCATTATCCACTTTTGGAGACGGGTAAAACGGTGTCAACCAAACCCCACCGACACCAAGCTCAGCCAAATAAGGTACTTTTGCAAGTAAGCCCTTAAAGTCGCCAATCCCGTCCCCATTACCATCCTTAAATGACGGCATATAAATCTCATAAAAAACGGTTTCCTGCCACCATTTCAACATTGTCTAATCTCCTTACTTTAATGTAAACTGCATACCCTCTTGGAATTTTTTCGAGAAGAATAAAAATAGGATAATAAGCGGTAACGTCAACACAACTGACGCTGCATACATTGGACCTGGGTACGTTGCATAAGGACCAAACATTTGTGAAATCAGCACGTTAAGCGTCACTGTTGCATCACTTTTCGTTACAATTAAATCCCATAAAAGATTCGTCCAACGATCCGTAAACAAGAACAAGAAAATAACCGTACTAATCGATTTCGACATTGGCAAAACAACGCGGAACAAAATTTTCAAATCGCTGGCCCCATCCAATTTCGCCGCCTCAATCAACGTATCTGGAATCGCCTTGAAAAAGTTCGTATACATAAAAATCGCCCACATACTCATCATTGTTGGAATAATCATCCCCGCATACGTATCAAGCAACCCAACATTCGTAATCATCAAAAATTGCGGAATCAACAATATAATCGCTGGGAAAAACATTTGGAATAAAATCACGTTATTCACGAACATTTTTCCTTTAAATTTCACTTTTGCAAGCGCATAACCGACCATAATCGCAAATAATAACATGAGCCCTGTTGCAATCGTTGCTACAATAATGGTATTAATAAATGCGTGAATCCAAGGGGCTGGGGCAGCGACTGTCGCATTTCCGAACAGCCAGCTCCAAGACCGTGTTGTGAATTCAGTCGGAATAATTTTTCGATCTACTTGATCCCATGCCGCAAACGAGTTGAGTACGAGATAAATAAACGGATAAATCATGACTAACAAAATCAAGGTAGTTAACGTATAACGAACCGTCATGCCCCACTTACTTTTACGACCAACCATTTCTCTCGCCCCATTTCTCTAGTCCTTTTTTTATAACACCAATCGATGCAAACGTTACAACGGCTGCCACTAACGAAATTGCTGAGGCATAACCTGACTTCAAATTAACAAATGCTTGGTTATAAATCTCCATTTGCCACGTATTCGTCGCAAAATTCGGCCCACCGCCAGTTAATTGGTAAACCTCTGTGAATATACCGAAACTCACGCCTACCGCCAACACGATGACCGTAAATAGCGCAGGGTACATCATCGGTACAGTCACTTTCCAGAAAGTACGGAATCTGCCGGATCCATCCATTGCAGCAGCCTCATAGATTTCTTCGTTAATACTAGATAATCCTGATATCAAAATCAGTGCGTAATACCCAGACATTTTCCAAGCAATCATCAGAGAAATAACGAATAGCGATGTCATCGGCGTTCCCAGCCAATCAATATTTAAGCCGAAATGGTCACGCAAAAATATATTTAGCGGACTGTTATAAGATAGCAAACCTTTCACGATTAAAGACGTAACAACGCCCGATGAAAGATAAGGTAGAAAAAAAGCAACTAAGTAAAGCCCTTTAAACCTTGGTAGCCCGTTCACAAGTACTGCCACGACCATCGACATAATAATCGCGAGTGGTACGAAAACAATTAAGAACTTGTATGTTACCCAAAAAGACGCTTTCACCGCTGGGCTCGCAATCGCCTTTGTGAAATTATCAAGCCCGACAAAATTAATTTCTGGACTCATCATATTCCAATCGGTAACAGAAAGCCAAATCGCCCAAACAAGCGGAATTAGAAAGAAGATGATGGTGAAGATAACATAGGGGCTGGTGAATGACCAGCCCAATTTATTGTTTAGCTTCTTCATTTCTGAAGCACCTCATCCTCAGCTTTCTTCATATCGTTCCAAGCTTTTGCAGGTTTTTTCTCACCACGAACGACTGGATTCCACGCTTGCTCACCAATAATTTGTTGAATGTCATTGTAATCCGCATTATCCATCGCTGGAATTGCGTTTGGAACGTTTTCTGCATATACCTTTAGCGCTGGATTTTCTTTGAAGAATTCTGTAAATGTCGCGTTTTCTGTTGCATCATCACGCGCCGGAATTAGGTTTGTTGTTTCTAGGAATTTCAAGTCATTTTTATCGTTGCTGTAAACGAAATCAAGAAATTTAACTGCTGCTTTTTTCTCAGCATCTGTTGCTTGTGCGTAAAACACGATTCCTTTTGCATCCGAATATGTATTCACATTCGCTTCCCCTTTTAGCGCATCTGGAACTGGTGGCGTGCTAACCGTGAATGTTTCGCCATTTTTAAGCTCTGGGAATTTTTCAGCCCAGTTCGGGAATGCCCACGGTCCAAGGTCTGCCATGATGCTCGTGCCTGTTTCAAATGGATCTGTCGCTTGTCCTGCAAGTAATAGATCCTTTTTTTGTAATTCGGACATAAACGTTAGTAATCCTTTTCCAGCTGTATCATCTGCTACCAATTTTCCATCTTTTACAAACGGGTTACCTTTTGACGCTGCATTGTATAGTGGGAAGAAGTCGAACCAGCGCATCCAAGCAGTCGGATCTGCCAAATCTGCTTTTGCCCAAATAACTTTATCAGGATATTTTTCTTTTAGCTTTTTACCTGCTGCAAGTACCTCGCTATATGTCTTTGGCGTTTCATTTACACCAATTTCTTTCAAAATATCAGTACGCCATGCAAAAAGAATCGGGTTCGAGTAAACTGGGAACACGTATTGGTTACCATCCGAGAACTTCCAAGCGTCTAAACTATCGACCATTTTACGTTTTTCTGCTACTTCTTTCATACCATCGATTTCGTTAATTGGTACGATTGCTTTACTGTCTGCCAATTGTGCTGCGAAACTACGATTTATATTTTCCGAAATAGTTGGTGCAGTTTTTGATGCAATAGCAGCTTGCACTGTTGCTTCGGAGGATGGACTTTCTTTCATTTGCGACACGTCTATTTTAATATCTGGATTTTCTTTTTCAAACGCTGTTGCCATTTCTCCCCAAAACTTCATTTGCGTTGGATTTGGTGCAGCCCAAAAAGTTACTTTTGTCTTGCCATCAGCCGACGCATCGTCTTTACTTCCCGAGCCACATCCCGCTAGCAAACTCCCTACCATTGCTACGGATAAAACAGAAAACACCACTTTTTTTAATTTCATCTTCCATGTCCTCCTAGTTAGATCATAATTGTAATTTTGTAAGCGCTTGAATTACAATTACATTATTACATTACTATTTTGTAATGTCAACAATTACTTTCAAAAACAATCCAACAAGCATTGCTTTTAAAAGTATGAACGATCCATTCAGAATTACATTACAAATTACATTACTTTTCAATTGCTTTCTAGAACTAATACTCTTATAATGAAATGAGAGAAAGTCCCATCTAGGAGGAAAATGAATGAAAAAAGTCACGATGCAAGATATTGCGGACGCATTACATATTTCAAAAAACTCGGTATCACAAGCTTTAGGGAACAAAAATGGTGTCGGCGAACAAACAAAGCGACTCGTTTTGCAAAAAGCGGATGAAATGGGTTACCAATACAAAAAAGACGTGATTTATACGCCTACAGATAATCAATTTGCGCTTGTAGCAACAGAATTTGCTTTATCGCAAAAAAGTTTTTTTGGAGAGATTTGCCTAAGTTTGGAGCAAGAGATGACTGCTCGTGGTTTTTATTTATCGACGCTCGCTGTTGGGCCAGAAGCGATTGCCTCAAACCTTTTGCCACGTGAATTAGAAGAGAAAAATTGGCGAGGAATTTTTATTTTGTCGCACATTAGTGATGTTTTTGTGAAGCAAATTTTGACGTTAGATGTGCCGACGGTAATGATTGACCACCATGATCCTCATCTGCGAACGGATACGATTTTATCACAGAATAAGGATGGTGCCTTCGTGGCTACAGAGCATTTGATAAAGCTCAGGCATGAGCGGATTGGATTTGTTGGTGACGTTGATTTTTCACCAAGTTATGAGGAACGTTTTGAAGGGTATTGTAAGGCGCTACGTCATTACCAGTTACCAGTGAATGCGAATTATACGATTACAAGCATTAAAGAAGAACAAGCAGCGCTATTTCAGGCACTGGAAGGCTTGAAAGAGTTGCCGAGCGCGTGGTTTTGCGTGAACTCGGGGCTTGGCTTTATTTTGAACTCATATTTTCAATCGAAGGGATTTGCGATTCCGGAACAGGTGTCGATTGTTTGTTTCGATAATACGGAGTTTGCGATATTAGCACAACCGCCTCTAACAACAATGTGTACTGATTTGCGATTTATGGGGAGAAAAGCCGTAGAAACAATGGAATGGCGCTTGCGAAACCCGAGTGCTCCGATGGTGAATATAGCGATTGGGACGGAGTTGATTTTGCGGGAATCAACAGGAGAGTTTAGACATTAGTAGGAGCCAAAATAAAACGCTGTCTAGGACGATATATCCGTAGATAGCGTTTTATTTTGGCGAAGCTGTTTATATTATTTCCCCCAATTTTCAGGGTCTTTATTCCATTCTTTCAGCGTTGCCATGTCACCTTCTGATACATAACCTTCGTCCAAAGCTACTTCAAGTAATGCGTCATAATTGGTTAAGGCCGCTACTTCCACGTTAGCTGCACCGAGCAATATTTTTCCTTTTTCTAATCCGTATGTAAAAATAGCAGCGATTCCTAATACTTCACATCCTGCTTCACGCAAGGCTTCTACGGCTGTAATCGAGCTCCCGCCTGTTGAGATTAAATCTTCAATCACGACTACTTTTTGGCCTTTCACGATAGGACCTTCGATTTGGTTCCCTTTGCCATGTTCTTTTGCTTTGGAACGAACATAAACCATTGGTAAGTCCAGAATGTCGCTTGCCCATGCAGCGTGCGGAATGCCAGCTGTTGCTGTTCCTGCAAGCACTTCGACATCAGGAAATACGGCTTTTATTTTTTCTGCAAGTGCTCCAGCGACGAATTGACGTGTTTTTGGAAAACCTAATGTCAAGCGATTGTCGCAATAGATTGGTGATTTGATGCCAGACGCCCACGTGAATGGCTCGTTTGGCTGTAAAAATACGGCTTTTATTTTTAGTAATTGTTCAGCTACTTGTTTTTCGACTGTCATTTGTTCCACTCCTTCAAAATGGTTTCGTACGCTTGATATGGATTGCTTGCCTTCGTGATTGACCTGCCGACGACGATTGCTGTTGCACCAATTTCGCGAGCTTGATGTGGCGTTACGACACGTTTTTGATCATCTTTTGTGTCGGTTTCTAAGCGAATTCCCGGTGTGACACGTAAAAATTCAGGTCGAGTGATTTCTTTAATCTTGCCAGCTTCCAGAGCGGAACAGACGACACCATCGAGACCGGCTTCATTTGCGAGGTTACTGTAATGAAGCACCGAATCCATCAGGCTTGCTTGGATAAGCTGATCAGACTGCATCTCAGCTTCACTCGTACTCGTTAGTTGGGTAACGGCGATGAGGCGTGGGCGACGGGAAGAGCTAGAACCAATTTCTAAGCCTTCAAGTGCTGCCTCCATCATTGCGCGACCTCCTGCTGCATGCACGTTTACCATATCGACACCCATGCGAGCAAGCCCAATCATAGCACTTTTAACAGTGTTCGGAATGTCATGCAATTTTAGATCGAGAAAAATTTCGTGACCGTCATGTTTTAGACGTTCTACCAGGTGCGGACCTTCTAAGTAAAAAAGTTCCATACCTACTTTGACGGACAATGTATCCCCTTTTGGAAATTGTTTTAAAAATGCTTCGACTTGGGCATATGAGGCGAAATCGAGCGCGATTATTGGTTTTGTCATGCGTTTGTTCTCTCCTTTTTTAGATCGGCTAATGTTGTGATTCCTAGTTCGTCCATGCGAGCTGGCAAGGCATCAATTAAATTTGGGCAAATGTACGGTTCTGTAAAATTGAGCGTACCAACTGCGACAGCATCTGCGCCTGCGATTAGGAATTCGAGGACGTCATCTACTGTTTGGACGCCACCCATGCCGATGATTGGTATGTTGGAAACGGCGCGTACTTGATGGATGAGGCGAATTGCTACGGGTTTGATGGATGGGCCTGATAAGCCACCAGTTCCATTTGCCAGTATTGGTTTGCGCGTTTTAAGATCAAGACGCATGCCTAAAAGCGTGTTAATCATCGTAAGTCCGTCAGCGCCTGCTTCTTCAATCGCCTTCGCAATTGGGACGATATCTGTTACGTTTGGCGAAAGCTTGACGTAGATTGGAACACTTGCCACTGCTTTGACCGCCTTCGTGAGTTGGTAGGCTACTTCTGGATCTGTGCCAAATGCGATACCACCGTGCTTTACATTTGGACACGAGATGTTAAGTTCAATGGCCTTGACGTTTGGTGCATCACCAATTCGAGCGCAAACTTTGACGTAATCTTCTTCGGATGCTCCTGCTACGTTCGCGATAATCGGCGTATCAAATTGCTCTAGCCAAGGCATTTCGTTCGCCATGACATGATCAAGACCTGGATTTTGAAGGCCAATCGCGTTTAACATACCAGATGGCGTTTCTGCTACACGTGGCGTTGCATTGCCATAGCGCGGTTCTGGCGTCACTGCTTTTGCCATGATTGCACCAAGCAAGTTCAAATCATAGAATTTACTATATTCTTTACCGAATCCAAAACAACCGGACGCTGGCATGATTGGGTTTTTTAATGACAATCCTGGTATTTCAACAGCTAAACGGTTCATATGACTACCTCCCCTGCCCGAAAAACGGGGCCTTCATCGCATGCTTTAAAACTCTTCGTCGGATCGTCAGTACGCTGGCAAACGCAGGCATAGCAAGCTCCGACGCCGCACGCCATCCGTTCTTCGAGTGACAAGAAAGTTCGCTGATTCGCAAAACGTTCAGCTACAACGCGTAACATCGCAGTCGGTCCACAACTGTATACTGTATCTGGTACGAAATCAAGCGCATCGGTAATCGTTGTCACAAAACCTTGCACACCTTGCGTCCCATCTACCGTTGCGACAAAACAATCGCCTAATTCTCCCATTTCCTTTTCATAGAAAACATCTTTAGCCGAGCTAAAACCTAAGACAAACGTGACGGTGGAACCCTGTGCTACCAAATCTTTGCCAAGCTGATAAAGTGGCGGAACTCCGATGCCACCGCCGATTAATAGCGCGTGTTCACCAGGCTTCGTTTCTTGCGGCGCGAAACCATTACCAAGCGGTGCAATCACATCGATTGTATCCCCTGCTCCTAATTCCGCAAAACCCGCCGTCCCGTCACCATCCACGCGATACAATAGTGTGCATTGGTTCTGCGCTTTATCAATCCCACAAATACTAATCGGGCGTCGTAAAAGCAAATCTGCTCGCCGAGGTTTAAGTTGCATAAATTGTCCCGGATGCATCTCCGTCACAATATCCCCTTGTAAAACCAGCTCAAACACCCGATCCGCAATTAACTTTTGACTGACTACTTCCATCTTCGTTTGTCTCAACGTTCTCCACTCCGTTCT
Organism: Listeria rocourtiae subsp. hofi; assembly: GCF_963575615.1. NCBI lineage: Bacteria > Bacillati > Bacillota > Bacilli > Caryophanales > Listeriaceae > Paenilisteria > Paenilisteria rocourtiae. Next base: position 18,022 of record NZ_CAUYTL010000001.1, read on the forward strand.
TTATACTGTTTCGATCACTCGCGCCGGCTCCATTGCTTCCATTTCGAATGACCGCGACTCTAACACACGCAAAATGGCTTCGGCTGTATCGAGCGACGTACAAACCGGCACACCGTTTTCAACCGATTCCCGGCGAATTTGGAAGCCATCACGCTCTGGTTGTTTTCCAGTCGTTAATGTGTTCACGACAAGCGTTACTTGCCCATTGCGAATGTAATCAATCAACGTTTCCTGGTTCTCGCCGATTTTCTTCACTTTTGAAACCGGAATGCCTTGCTCTTCTAAAACAAGCGCCGTTCCAGATGTAGCCATAATGGTGAAACCGATATTTTTAAAGCGTTTTGCAAGTGCAGTCGCCTCTACCTTATCACGATCCGCTACCGTCAATAACACCGTTCCGTAATCGAGCATTTTCACACCGCTTGCCACAAAACCTTTGTACAAGGCCTTTTCAAGCGTGCGATCTTTACCCATGACTTCTCCGGTTGACTTCATTTCAGGGCCAAGCGACGTGTCTACGCTACGCAATTTCGCAAACGAGAATACCGGTACTTTAACAAAAATCTCTTGTTTTTCCGGTGCTAAACCTTCTTTATAGCCAAGTTCTAGCAATGTTTTCCCTAAAATGACCTTCGTCGCCACATTCGCCATCGGAATATCCGTAATTTTGCTTAGGAAAGGTGCCGTTCGACTCGATCTTGGATTGACTTCAATGACGAAAACTTCCTCATCCGCAACAACGTATTGTATGTTCAGCATCCCGATGATGTTTAGACCTTTCGCAAGTCGCGTCGTGTAATCAACAATCAAATCTTTCACATGCTGCGATAAGCTTTGAGCCGGATAAACTGCAATCGAGTCCCCCGAATGGACGCCAGCTCGTTCGATATGTTCCATAATGCCTGGAATCACGACGTTCACACCGTCACTAATCGCATCCACTTCCACTTCCTGACCTTGCACGTAACGATCCACAAGCACCGGATGTTTCGGATTCACTTTTACTGCGTTATTCATATAGTAACGTAATGCTTCTTCTGATTCCACAATTTCCATCGCGCGACCACCGAGCACATACGAAGGGCGCACAAGCACAGGGTAGCCAATCATTGTTGCCACCGCAATGGCCTCATCGATTGACGTCGCTGTTTTCCCAGCCGGTTGCGGGATTTCAAGCTCCACCAGCGCCTTTTCAAATTTATCACGATTTTCAGCACGATCGATGTCCTCAAGTGATGTCCCGAGAATTTTTACTCCGCGTTCCGCCAAACCGTCCGCCAAATTGATTGCTGTCTGACCACCAAATTGTACGACAACGCCCATTGGCTTCTCAAGTTCGATTACGTGCATTACATCTTCTAGCGTCAACGGTTCAAAGTAAAGCTTATCTGAGATACTGAAATCTGTCGAAACTGTTTCTGGATTATTATTGATAATAATCGCTTCATATCCCGCTTGCTGAATCGCCCAAACCGAATGTACCGTCGCATAGTCAAACTCAACACCTTGCCCAATCCGAATCGGCCCAGAGCCAAGCACAATGACGCTTTCCTTTTCCGTACGTATCGATTCATTTTCCTCTTCGTAGCTACTGTAGAAATATGGTGTACTAGACTCGAATTCCGCCGCACATGTATCTACCATTTTATAAACAGGAATTATTCCCGCTTCTTTACGAATATCGTACACTTCAGAGGACATCATATTCCAAAGTTTTGCAATCGCTACATCACTGAACCCATTCCGTTTTGCCGCACGCAAGTTCTCCAAATCGCCAACATTCGCCGCAATTTCTGATTCCTGTTCAATAATTTTCGCCAATTTGTATAAGAAGAAGAAATCAATTTTCGTTTTTGCATGTAAATCCTCGATTGTCCAACCTTTGCGAAGCGCCGCAGCTATGAAGAATAACCGATCATCTTCTGGGAAACAAATTTTGCGTTCCAATTCTTCCAAACTCGCATTCTCCGCCTCATCCAAATACAGATGCGTAGCCCCAATCTCAAGCGACCGAACTGCCTTCAAAAGTGACTCCTCCAAATTACGTCCAATCGCCATGACCTCACCAGTCGCCTTCATTTGCGTCCCCAAACGACGATCCGCTTTTTCGAACTTATCAAAAGCAAAACGTGGAATCTTCGACACAACATAATCAAGCGCTGGTTCGAAATGCGCATACGTTGTTCCCGTCACCGGATTTTTCATCTCATCCAGCGTCAAGCCCACCGCAATTTTCGCAGCAAGTTTCGCAATCGGATAACCCGTTGCCTTCGAAGCGAGCGCCGATGAACGACTCACACGCGGGTTCACCTCAATCACATAATAATCGTAACTGTCCGGGTCAATCGCTAGCTGCACATTACAGCCACCCTCGATTTCCAGTGCACGGATAATTTTGAGCGACACATCACGAAGCATCTGGTATTCCCGATCTGAAAGCGTCTGACTTGGCGCGACAACGATGGAATCTCCTGTGTGAATACCAACTGGGTCAATATTTTCCATATTACAAACGACCATTGCATTATCATTCGCATCGCGCATCACTTCATACTCGACCTCTTTAAAACCAGCGATACTGCGCTCAAGCAAACATTGCGTCACGGGGCTTAGTTTCAAACCACTCGCCACAATCTCTACTAAGTCCGCATCGTTTAGGCAAATCCCACCACCTGAACCACCGAGCGTATAAGCCGGGCGCACAATAACCGGGTAACCAATTTTTGCAACAAAGTTTTTTGCCTCATCCAAACTATGAATAATATCGCTCTCAGGAACAGGCTCGCCAAGCTCATGCATCAAATCACGAAACGCCTCGCGATCTTCCGCTTTCTTGATTGCTACCAAATCCGTTCCTAAAACCTCCACACCACACTCATCTAAAATACCAGCTTCGGCAAGTTCCATCGCCATATTAAGTCCTGTTTGACCACCAAGCGTTGGCAAAATTGCATCTGGGCGTTCTTTCCGAATAATCCGTGATACAAAATCAAGCGTAATCGGCTCAATATAAACCTTATCGGCCATTTCCACATCCGTCATAATCGTCGCTGGATTCGAATTCACAAGTACAACCCGGTACCCTTCCTCTTTCAAACTCAGACACGCTTGTGTTCCCGCGTAGTCAAATTCCGCAGCTTGTCCGATGACAATAGGGCCAGAACCAATCACTAAAATAGTTTGAATATCTTCACGTTTAGGCATTTTGCTCCGCTCCCTCCTTCTCCATTATTGCTATAAATTGGTCAAACAAATAATTCACATCACTCGGTCCAGGATTTGCTTCTGGGTGATACTGCACTGTATAAGCCGGAAATTTCTTGTGTGCCAAGCCTTCCACCGTTCCATCGTTCAATTCCACATGCGTTACAACAATATCTTTATCCACAAGCGAATCGGCATCTACCGCATAGCCATGGTTTTGCGCTGTGAAATCAACACGTCCCGTTGCCAGTTCCTTTACAGGATGGTTCGCCCCGCGATGGCCGAATTTTAATTTAAACGTATCCGCCCCGTTTGCTAAAGCGAAGAGCTGGTGTCCTAGACAAATTCCGAACAGCGGCACTTTTCCTTGCAAACCACGAATCATTTCCATCGCTTCTGGCACATCTTTCGGGTCTCCCGGTCCATTCGAAAGCATCACGCCATCAGGATGCATAGCAAGAATTTCTTCTGCTGTCGTGTTATAGGGCACAACAGTAATATCACAATCACGACGATTCAACTCACGCATAATGCTACTTTTCACACCATAGTCTACAAGAACGACCCGTTTCCCCTCACCCGGATTCGTAAACGCCTTCGAACAAGAAACCTCGCGAACTTGATCGACTGGCAGACGCACAGAACGCAGATGATGCAACAACTCTTCACGATTCGCCTTTTCTGGAGCCAAAATCCCTTTTAGTGTTCCTTCCTGACGAATAATCTTTGTTAATTTACGCGTATCAATTCCGGCAATCCCTGGAATATCTTTTTCCTTCAAAAACTGATCTAGCGTCATTTGGTTCCGCCAATTTGACGCAAAATCGGCCGCCTCACGTACAACCACGCCTTTGACAGCTGGATGAATCGATTCAAAGTCGTCACGATTCACACCATAATTCCCAACAAGTGGATATGTAAACGTGATGATTTGTCCATAATAACTCGGATCGGTAATCGTCTCCTGATATCCCGTCATTCCCGTGTTGAAAACAACTTCCCCAATCGTTTCACGATCACTACCAATCGCCTCGCCGATAAAATAATTACCATCCTCCAGCATCAAAATCCGTTTTGTCATGCGTTATTCCACCCCTTCTTCAAAAACAAGCGTACCCTCAGCAAACGTCGCAACCGGCCAACCAGCGCAATCCCAACCAGTAAATGGTGTATTTCTACCCTTCGATGCAAAATTTTCTGGGTTAATCACGGCTTCTTTTTCCAAATCAATTACTGTCACGTCCGCAATACCTCCGATTTCCAATACACCATACGGAAGATTAAAGCACGCCGCTGGTTTTATCGTCATCCAATCCATCAATTGTTTGAGCGTCCATTCGCCCGTTTTTACAAATTGCGTGTAAAGTAGTGGGAATGCTGTCTCCAAGCCAACGATTCCAAACATCGCTTTCTCCATCGGCACATTCTTCTCTTCTGCCGAATGCGGGGCATGATCTGTTGCGATAAAATCAATTGTTCCATCAAGTAATCCTTCTAGTAATGCCGCATGATCTTCTTGCGCACGCAACGGCGGATTCATTTTCCAATTCCCATCGTTCTTCGGAATATTCGTCTCATTCAAAATCAAGTGATGTGGCGATACCTCTGCTGTAACACGAATTCCTGCACGTTTCGCATCACGAACCGCTCGAACCGATTCCTTTGTCGAAATGTGACAGACATGATAATGGCAATTCGCCGCTTCTGCAAGCAACACATCGCGTGCAATTTGAACAGATTCCGCAATATTAGGAATGCCCGCCAAGCCCTGCTCCTTCGCAAAAATCCCATCATGTACAACCCCGCCATACACCAATGAATCATCCTCACAATGCGCCACAATCGCCATGTCAAGCGCCGCAGCCTCCTTCATCGCCTCGTACATCGTGCCAGCCGTCTGAACCCCCACACCATCATCCGTAAAGGCAAATGCTCCAGCTTCCTTCAAAGCTGCAAAGTCTACTAACTCGTCACCTTTCAAGCTCGTTGTGATCGACGCGTATGGCAACACACGAACCGCGGCTGTCTCCTTAATCCGATCCACAACCTGCGTCATAACCTCCGCTGTATCCGGCACCGGTTTCGTATTTGGCATCGCACAAACCGTTGTGTACCCACCACGAGCCGCAGATGCCGTCCCTGTCGCAATCGTCTCCTTATGCTCCCCACCAGGTTCGCGTAAATGCACATGCACGTCTACTAATCCCGGCGCAATCAATTTTCCAGCTACATCGATGACACGTGCACCTTCACTTGCTTCAATCCCATCACCAATCGCCGTCACACGACCATCCTCAATCGCTACATCCTTCACTACTAAATCCCCAGTTTCCGTCAATACTTTTCCATTTTTCAATACGTACATGTCGTCACCCTCATTTCTTTATCTTGGCACACAGCCTCTAAAATCGCCATTCTAATATAAACACCATTTGTCATTTGTTCTACAATGCGTGATTTTTCGCACTCTACTAAACAATCTGCAATTTCCACGTCCCGATTCACTGGGCTAGGATGCATGATAATTGCGCGCTCCTTCATTTTTGCAGCCCGCGCCTCCGTCAAGCCATACTTTTCATGATAATCCGACTTCGTAAAACTAAGCAAGCCATCATGCCGTTCCTCCTGTACGCGCAACAACATAATCACATCCATTTGCTCTACCAAATCGTCCATAGCCATATAAGTCCCAAGCTCCGCGCAACTCTCACGCATCCATTCCGGTGGCCCAGCAAAAAACACCTCAGCACCTAATCGTTTCAGCGCCTGCATGTTCGAATTCGCCACACGACTATGCACGATATCCCCGACAATCGCGACCTTCAATCCTTTAAAGCCACCAAACTCTTCTTTAATCGTAAACAAATCCAGCAATGACTGGCTAGGATGCTGCCCACAACCATCGCCACCATTCACGACCGCAATACCTAATTTTCGAAGTGGTTCATAATAATTCTCATCCGAATGCCGGATAACCGCGACATCTACACCAATTGCTTGCATAGTCAATGCTGTATCATATAGCGTTTCCCCTTTTGTCACACTTGATTTAGATGGGTCGAAAGAAAGAACATCGATGCCAAGCTTCTTTTCAGCCATTTCAAAACTATTATGTGTTCGCGTACTCGCCTCAAAAAACATATTCACCGCATACATTTGCTTTTTCGGAGTCCAAATTTCCCCTTGCTTGAAGCGCCCTGCTTGCTCCAGTAACTCGCCAATTTCCGCTACAGAAAGTTCCTCCATCGACACTAAATCCTTCATTCGAACCGCCACCTTTTCTAAAAAATGAGATACTATTTATAGGAAAACCTCCAAAATTGCGTTTTTAGAGGTTTCGTAAGATGTTATTTATGTGCTGTTTTCTTTTCTGGTATGACAAGGTTTAAAATAATCCCAATAAGCGCCGCCATCGCCATTCCTGACAGTTGGAAAGAACCGATGTTAATCATCAAACCACCGATTCCGACAACAAGCACAACCGATGCGATGATCATATTGCGATTCTGGCTTAGATCCACACGACTCTCAATCATCATCCGCAAACCACTTGTTGCGATAACCCCAAACAACAGCAAGGAAATCCCACCAAGTACCGCAGTTGGCACCGATGTAATCACCGCATTAATGTAACCAATAAACCCGAACGCGATGGCAAGCACCGCCGCGCCGCCGATAACGAATACACTATACACTTTCGTAATCGCTAGCACCCCAATATTCTCTCCGTAAGTCGTAACAGGAGGTCCACCAATCAGCGAAGCAATAATTGAAGCCGTTCCATCCGCTGCAAGTGAACGATGTAATCCAGGATCTTTAAAAAAATTACGATTCGTAATCCTATTTAAAAGTAGCTGATGTCCCATATGCTCCGCCATCGTCACAAAAGCTAGCGGCGCCATTGAAAGCACAACCGTAAGCGTCACAACCGGATCCGTATTCGCAAATGGAATCGTGAAGTCGGGAATTTGGAAAAGACTCGCATTTTGAATCAATGTATAATCTACCAACCCAAAAGCCATGCTCACCAAGTACCCAATGACAAAGCCACAAAGTATCGGGATTAGTCCGAAAAAGCCTTTGAAAAACATCATCGCGATAATCGTTGCGACAAGCGTGATAAGGGCCACCGCCAAAATTTTATAATCATACGCGCCACCACCATTCGTCCCCATCGCCATCGCCGCAGCGCTTGGTGCTAGTGACAAACCAATAACCATGATAACCGGCCCAACCACGATTGGCGGTAATACCCGTTGAATCCATTCAATCCCTACATAATAAACGAGCAGCGCCACAATCGCGTATACGACACCGACCGAGAACGTACCAACCATTACCGCGCCAGGTCCGCCACCCGATTTCGCCGCAAGCAACATCGTTATCGGAGCTATAAACGCAAATGATGATCCTAAGTAAGCAGGAATTTTTCCCCGTGTAATAATTAAATAAGCCAGTGTTCCAAGGCCACTCGATATCAGCGCAACACTTGGATTCAAATGCGTCACAGTCGGCACAAATATTGTCGAGCCAAACATCGTGAACAGATGCTGGATGCTTAGTACAATCCATTTGTTCCATGTTGGTTTCTCGTGAATATCTAATACTGGTTTTACATAATGTTCCGATGTCGTTTCTTCTGTCATTTTACTCCCTCTTTCCGGTTCTAAGTCATAAAAAAATACCCCTTGCCAAATTGCGACAAAGAGCAGTTATGTACTGGATTAGGTAAGACCTATTTCCATTCATCACCCTTTATCAGCCTCTCTGGACTGCCCATTAAAAGTGTCTTCCAGCGTGTCGACAAACGCTCATTTTCGTCGTTATAGTCTGTGCGCCGGTGCTCACATACCTGAGTATGCTCCGCTCCAGTGCTCGACTTTGCCTAGAACCTAAGCGTTTGTCAACACGCTGTGGTTCGGCGAATAGTTTGCGAAAAGTGTTTTTCAACATTCTGGATTATCCTATTTAATTATCGTAACAGCATCTGCTGCGTGATCGACATCTGTCAAGCGTACCTCTACCCGTTCCCCACTTGATGTTGGAATGTTTTTACCAACAAAATCCGCTCGAATCGGTAGTTCCCGATGTCCTCGATCCGCCAAAACCGCCAATTGAATACCAGCCGGTCGTCCTACATCCATCAGCGCGTCCATTGCGGCACGCACCGTTCGGCCTGTATACAGCACATCATCAACTAGCACAACCTTTTTCCCATTAATATCAAAGGGCACATTCGTACCATTTAGTGACGGCTCTGAGGATTCATTTTTAAAAGTTAAATCGTCTCTGTAAAGCGTGATATCCACATCACCGACAGGAATTGTTACCTCTTCAATCTCCTTGATACGAGCTTGCAAACGGTTTGCTAGGAAAATACCTCGTGTTTTGATGCCAACAAGCGCCAAATCTTTCGTTCCCTTATTCCGCTCGATGATTTCGTAACTCACCCTCGTCAGCGCCCGTTTAATCGCCGCTTCATCCATCACAACAACCTCTTCTGGCATTTCTTCCCCTCCCATATCATTTAGACAAAATAAAAACCCTCCACCAAGAGTTCGGCAAAGGGTTCACGTCTAGAATTAAATTGGGCACAATAATCCCAATATCACGTCACCTTCTTAGCCTCTCTGGACTATGTTAAAGGACTGTTATTTAACTAGATTCAGTTTATCGTACTAGGTTCAGTTTGTCAACTAGTTTAATCAGGCTTTCTATAAAGCTCGAATCAGGTTAATTACAACTTTGGAAATAAGCTCCTTTTATCCTCTCAACGATTCCAAAGCTTCCTGAAAAATCACCGGTAATGGCGCCTCAAACTTCATTCGCTCTCCTGTTGTCGGATGTGTAAATCCAAGCTCGGAAGCATGTAAAAATTGCCCTTCACCTTTAATCGTGTTCTTCAATCCATATTTCGGATCACCAGCAAGTGGATGTCCAATATATTTCATGTGTACGCGAATCTGATGTGTCCGGCCAGTCTCTAAACGGCATTTGATTAACGTATAGCCATTAAACCTCTCTAACACTTCAAAATGCGTCCGTGATTCTTTTCCATCACTCACAATCCCCATTTTTTGACGATCTTCTTTAGAACGGCCAATTGGAGCATCAATTGTTCCTTTTTGGTGCTTAATCACGCCATGAACAAGCGCGGTATATTCTCGATCACTTGTTTTGTCATAGAGCTGTTCCGCCAAAGATTCATGCGCTTTATCATTTTTAGCAACCATCAAAAGGCCGGACGTATCTTTATCAATACGGTGCACGATGCCTGGCCGAATTTTTCCATTGATACCAGAAAGATCTTTGCAGTGAAAAAGCAAAGCATTAACAAGCGTTCCTGATGTATGGCCTGCAGATGGATGAACGACCATGCCCTGCGGTTTATTCACGACAAGTACGTCTGCGTCTTCATAATAAATATCGAGCGGAATATCCTCAGCCACGATATCAAGTTCCTCTGCTTCGCGAACGATATACGTGATTTCATCGCCTGTTTTGCATTTATAATTCGCTTTTGCTTTCTCGCCATTGACTAGAATTACATCGTCTTTTAGCAATGTTTGAATGCCTGAACGTGTCATCCCCAATAGTTCTGCAAGACCTTTGTCCAAACGTTCAAGATTTAGTTTTTCCGGAATAATTACGGTTTTTTGCGTCATTTTTTCGTTCCTTTCGATTTGCGATCATCCAAGAACACGTAGACAATGAGTAAAATCACGCCTATCGTCAAACTTGCATCCGCCACATTAAAAATTGGGAAGTAATAATTTCCCCAAATTGTTTGTACAAAATCAACCACTTCCTGATGGAGTATACGATCGATAAAATTCCCAATCGCGCCCCCTAGAACAAAGGCTAAACTTACACCTAAAAGCTTACTATTTTTCGCGTAACGTTGCATGAAATAAATCAGTACACCGATAACAACGAGCGTAATCAGATAGAAAAACCACATCTTACCCTCTAAAACACCCCACGCAGCACCAGAATTTCGATGCGATGTGATATTTAGAAAACTAGGAATGATTTCTACAACTTCCCTTAGGTCTAAATTTTGCACGATAAGCCATTTTGTAAACTGGTCAATCACGATAATAACAAGTGCGATTAGATAATAATAGATCACTACGATTCCTCTTTTCTTTGTTAAATATGTAATGAGATGAGTCCAGCACCCGTGCTAAACTCACCTCACACAAAATCATTGCAGTATAAATTGTAACAAAAATAGAGCCGCAATGATATACATAAGTATTGGCGTACGCGTGCGATTTTTTGCGAATAATTTCAAAATCGGATACGCGATAAATCCGACTGCAATTCCGTCGGCGATACTGTACGAGAATGGAATGATAACGACGATTAAGAGCGCTGAGAACGTATCGGCAGCATTTCCAAAATCCATTTCCTTGATTTCCTGCACCATCGACATACCAATTACAATTAAGATTGGAGCAATCGCGCTATTTGGAATGAACGAAATGTATGGCATCAACACAAGCGATGCTAAAAAGAACATACCAACCGTCACAGATGCAAGCCCAGTTCTGGCACCACTTCCAGTCATCGAGCCACTTTCTAATGCCGAAATCGTTGGGCTCGTTCCAAACAATCCAGATAAGAAAGCCGTGAAACTGCTTGCCTGCAAGACGCGTGGCAATTTTTCCGTCTGGTTTAATTGTTTCGTTTGACCAAACGTCAAGCCCACCGTTTCAAACACGAGTACCATTGTAAGCGAAAACACACTTGTCCAAAACGCTATTTGCCCGAAACCAGAGAAATCAGCTTGAAACAACACTTCTTTCCAAGGCGCCAAACTCATCGCGTCTTTTGAAACTTCACCATGAACCCCGAATAGAACACTAACAACCGTTCCAATAAGGATGCTCCATAAGAAAGCTCCCGGTACTTTACGAACGAGCAGAATCAATGTTAGCACCAGCGTAATAACCGTTGCAAGCACGAACGGATCATGCATGTTTCCAAACGCTAGAATCGCATGTTCCCCGCGCGTGACGATCGCTCCCTTTTCAAGACCAAGCAACACCAAAAATAGCCCTAAACCGACCGTAATCCCCTGCTTTAAAATAAGCGGAATCGTGTCGTTCAACTTTCTAGCTAACGGTGTGAATGCTAATATCATGAATAAGAAGCCACTGATGACAACAACGGCCAACGCTTGCTGCCAAGTCAATCCGAGCGTCTGCACGAAATTGTAGGCGAACAGCGCGTTAATTCCCATTCCTGGCATCAAAATAAGCGGTGCATTTGCCCAAAAACCCATCACTAAACAACCAACAACAGATATAAAAATTGTTGCAAGGATGGCCCCTTGGTATGGAACACCCGCCTCAGCCAAAATCGAACTATTGACAACAATAATGTAGACAACGGTGAAGAAACCTATCATCCCAGCTAAAAGTTCCGTTCGAACAGTCGTCCGATGTGCTTTCAACTGAAAGATTTTGTCCAATAATTTGTGCATCATAATTCCTCTTTATTCAATTATCCCTCTCCCAACCCGTAGAGTCTCGCCCCTACCACGAATCCTTATTATAACAGACACGAGCGAATTCGCATAGAGCTTTACTTTCTAACTAGAAAAAAGAGTACCGTGTTTTCGTGACGAGGCTCTGTTATCTGTGCTATAATCGGGTGTTGAAGGGTTTTCAAGAAAAGGGGGAACACCATTTTGGAACAAACATATACGCGCAGTGAGAAATGGCGCCAATTTTTAGTTATATTCACACCTGTCGTTATCTCGCAATTAATGCTGTTTTCGATGGCTTTAATCGATACGATGATGTCGGGGCATTACTCTAACGAAGCGCTCGCCGGGACTGCTATCGGGAACTCTCTATGGGGACCTTTTAATGCGAGTTTATCTGGGTTATTGATGGCCGTGACACCGATTATTGCGCAGTTAATAGGTCGCGGGGAGCATCACGATATCAAACGAACTGTGAACAATGGACTCTATATCGCAATTGGCTCGGCTGCCCTATTACTCGCGCTTAACTTTCTATTTGTGCCTTCGATATTGCACGCGATGGGCCTCGAACCTGCCGTTGCAGATATTGCAAAACATTTTCTAAATGGAATTTGTTTTGGGATACCGGCATTCTTTTTTTACTCTGTCTTGCGAGCATTTATTGACTCGCTTGGATTGACTCGAGTTACAATGATGATTACACTAATCACTGTTCCTGTAAATATTTTCTTGAACTATTTACTAATCTTCGGAAACTGGGGTTTTCCAGAAATGGGCGGCGCTGGGAGTGGCTATGCAACAGGAATTACATATTGGATTGTATTGCTCGTCACGATTATTCTAATTCAAAGTCAAAAAAGACTTCGCGATTTTCATATTTTCTCTGGATTCACTAAATTGGATTGGGGAAAAATCATAGAAATCATCAAACTTGGCATACCAAACGGCTTAACAATTCTTTTTGAAGTTAGTATTTTCTCAGCGGTAACTGTATTTATGGGGCGCTTTGGAACGGATACCATCGCGGCGCATCAGTCAGCAATCAGCGTACCAACCTTACTTTACGCATTTCCACTCAGTATCGCGGCTGCATTAACGATTTTAGTCGGATTTGAAACTGGTGCAAAGCGTATTGCTGATGCAAAGAAATATCGGCATATTGGCATGATTTCAGCAATCTCTATCGGCGTTTTGAATGGCGTGTTGCTACTAATATTCCGCGATGAAATTTCGTTGCTCTACACCTCCGATCCTAAACTTGCAGATTTGATTACTCACTTCTTGATTTATGCTGTTCTTTTCCAGTTTGCCGATGCCTTGCTATCGCCTGTACTCGGAGCATTACGTGGCTATAAAGATGTTATGGTGACCTCCATTGTCGCCTTCATCTCCTACTGGGTCATAGGGTTACCACTTGGACTCATCTTGTCCTACACAAACCTCGGCCCATTCGGATTCTGGATTGGACTTAGCGCAGGTTTATTTATTGCAGCGTTTATCCTGTCTATCCGCGTTCGATTTACAGAACGAAAATTAATGCTATTCTAAACTAGACATAACCAAAATAAATCAGCAACAAGCAAGATTCACATCCTACTCGAGAAAAAGGATTTGTGATATCTTGCTTTTTTTGTATGAAAACAAGTTTTGTCCCGGCCTCATCTAGTTTTTAGTTGTTATTTTTTAATCCGTCATGTATCTTATCGATGTTCCAATGCATCATGTCTAAATAGGAATCGCCTGTTTCACCGATTTTCGCAGTGGAATCTGTGAATAATTTAGCTGAAATAGGAACGTTCGTCTCGTTCGATACGCTCTCCATACTTCGCGGATCAACGCTTGTTTCTACAAACAGAACTGGTACTTTTTTCACTCGAATCGCCTCAATAATTTGCTTCATCTGATTTGGTGTCCCTTGATTTTCTGTGTTAATCTCCCATATATAAGCCGCATCCAGCCCATATGCTGCGCCAAAATATTTAAATGCGCCTTCACTCGTAACTAGTGTCTTATTCTCCAAATCGGCAAATTTCGTCTTCGCTTCTTTATCAAGCTTTTCCAATTTTCCAATATATTCTTCAGCTCGCACTTTATAATAATCCGCGTTTTCTGGATCTGTTTTCACCAGTGCATTCCTCGCATTTTCTGCATACTTGATGCCATTTTGCAAGTCCAGCCAAGCATGAGGATCCGTTTCACTTTCCTTCCCCTTTGACGTCAAAAATTTAGGCGACACACCTTCACTAAGCGATACGGCCTCCTTTTTTCCCGAAGAAGCCATCAATCTGTCAAACCAACCATTTCCTGTTTCCAGATTCAGACCATTATTAAATATCAAGTCCGCATCCGCCATTTTTTGCACATCTTTTGGCAACGGATCATATTCATGAGGGTCTGTTCCAATCGGCACAATACTATACAAGTCAATTTTATCCCCACCAATCTGGTTCACAATATCGTATAAAATCGAATACGTTGTCACCACTTGCAACTTCCCTGTATCCGCCTTCTTCTCACTCTCTCCACATGCAGAAATTAAAAATAGAGCAACACCAATAATACCTGCTAAAACTAATTTTTTCATGACTTCACCCTCCTTCTTCCAAAAATAAGTCCTTGTTTCGGCGAAAATAGAAAGACAATAATAAATAACCCCGTTGCAGCCAGTACGATTGATGCACCTGAAGCCAAATTATACATATAGCTAAAATAGAGACCGATAACCGCGCTCACCGCTCCAAAAACTGCTGCTAAAAACAGCATGATAGATAGGCGGTTCGTCAACAAATATGCCGTCGCAGCTGGTGTAATAAGCATTGCTACAACTAAGATAATCCCCACTGTTTGTAAAGATGCCACCGTCACTAACGTTAATAAAGTCATCAAAAAATAATGTAGCATCCGAACTTTTAAACCATAACTTTGTGCCATCGTAGGATCAAACGAACTAACCAACAGCTCCTTATAAAACAGCGCCACCAGTAAAATAACAAGCAATCCGATCCCGATTGTCATCCACATATCACTACTACGAACCGCCAACACATTCCCAAATAAAATGTGATACAAATCCGTCGAACTTTGCGCAAGCGAAATCATGATAATTCCGAATGCAAAAAATGAGCTAAAAACAATCCCAATTGCCGTATCATTTTTAATCCGACTGTTCTGATTCACAAAACCGATGCCGAGTGCCGCAACAATACCAAACGCTGTAGCACCTAAGAAAAAATTGATTCCCAACATATACGAAATCGCGACTCCTGGCAAAACAGCATGAGAAATCGCATCACCCATCAACGACATCCCCCGCAGAATAATAAAACTACCAATCACGCCAGAGACAACGCCAACAATAACCGACGTCAGCAATGCTTTTTGTAGAAACTCATACTGCATCAATCCATCTAAAAATAACATTAGTGATTCACCTCCCAGTCAAACCCTTGTCCGTATGTTCTTAAAATATTTTCTTTCGTAAATACTTTTTCTGTTTCACCGTGCGCCACTAATTTTTGATTTAATAAAATAACATTATCGAAATACCGTGCGACTTTATGGAAATCATGGTGCACCACGATTATTGTCTTCCCTTCATCTCTTAATTTTTTCAATACTTCGATAATAAATGCTTCACTCGTCATATCAATTCCAACAAACGGTTCGTCAAGCAGAAAAATAGTAGCTTGTTGTGCTAAGGCGCGTGCAATGAAAACACGTTGTAACTGCCCACCTGAAAGTTCACCGATTTGACGTTTTGCGAACTTCTCCATTTCAACTTTTGCTAAGGCTTTACGCGCGATTTCACGCTCTTTCTTTCTTGGCAGCTTGATAAGCCCTAGTTTCGGATAAGTGCCAATGAGTACCGTGTCTAGTACTGTGATTGGGAAAGTTAGATCTACACTGTTTCTTTGGGGAACGTAAGCGATTGTGCCACGCATATGCTCGATATCACTTTCTTCCCAAGTTACCGTGCCTGAATCACGAGGAAGCAAGCCGATGAGTCCTTTTAAGAGCGTCGATTTCCCTGCACCGTTTGGACCGATAATACCTGTCATCTTACCTTTTTCTATTTGTAAGGAAATATCCTCCACAACAAGTTTTTGACCGTATGCGATAGATAGATTTTTAATTTGCATTTATATCACCTTATTTCTCTCATCATAATATTAGATATAACTAACAATGTTTCCTTTGTACAACTTTTTAGTTATTATAGCCTATGTTGTTAAATTTGTAAAGAGTTACGCCATCCATACACTCCATGAAAAAAGAGCGGCCTCGATAAATGCCGCTCTTACTCTTTAATTTTCTGCTAACTTCTTCAACAATGCCTGAAACTGCTCGCGTTCTTCGTCTGTAAACACAGAGAAACGACGAACTATCATTTCCTTTTTCTTCTGTTCAATCGAAGCTACAAAATCCTTTGCTTCATCGGTCAGTTCTAAAACTACAATGCGACGGTCTACTTCTGAGCGGTGTCTTGTAATAAAGTTATTCGCCACTAAAGAGTCTGTAATCGCGGTGATGTGACTCGCTGAAACGTCTAGCTTCTTTGATAAATCAGTCGTACGATTAACACCACTCGAAATGAGACTCAGCACACGGAATTCGCCACCTGTTAATTTCCGATCTAAAATGTTATCTACCTCATGACGGAAACTATTAAAAACGCGCTTCACAGATGTTTCTATTTCAAGAAAATTATCCATGTCAAGCCCTCCTTACTTCAATTGTTCTTGCACTAATTCAACTGCTTTCTTCTCTTGCGGGTCATTGGCTTTTAACTCTTTTTGAATCGCTGTTATTAATGCATTCGTTGTCGCGCCGGTAACAATCCCGTCCACTTTAAGCTTACTTGCTTCTTGGAATGCCTTCACGCCTTCTGTTGTATCTGCATCAAACAGGCCATCTACTTTTCCAACATTATATTTAAGTGCAGCGAGCATGGTTTCGATTGTTTTCACATCGTCGCCAAAACTGCCTTCTTTATAAGTTTTAGACGCATCAGGAATCGCCATTGTCGCATAGGCTGGTAACTCTACTGCTACATTCGGTTTAATTCCCTTTTCATGAATCCATTCGCCGTCCGGAGTTAGCCATTTCGCGATTGTTAATTTCAATAACGAGCCATCGCTAAGTGGGAAAGCTGTTTGCACTGTCCCTTTTCCGAACGATTTCGCACCAACTAATTGAATACCACCTGATTCACGTGCTGCTGCCGCCAAAATTTCAGAGGCGCTTGCACTACCTTCATCAATTAGCATCGTAACTGGTACTTTTACTTTATACCCGTTATGCGCACTGCTATCAGCTTTAATTGATTGTTTCGAACCATCTTTTGCCTGTTCTTGAACGATAACTTTTCCATCAGGTAAGAACAAGCTCGCAATATCTACTGCTTGGTCCAGTAAACCACCTGGATTCCCACGTAAATCTACAACTAGCCCTTTCATTCCTTTAGATTCCATATCCTTCAATGCTTTTTCGAATTCACTGTACGTATTTTCTGAGAAAGTTGTAATTTGAATCGTTGCAATTTTATCAGCACCCATTTCTGCGTATACTGTCTCAATTGGAATTTCGTCACGAACAATTTTCACATCGAATGGTTTATCTGTACCAGGGCGCGAAATAGTAAGCGTCACACTTGTCCCTTTCTTTCCACGAATCTTCGTTGTTGCTTCGGTTGAGGAAATACCTTTAATCGATTTGCCGTCCACTTCAACAATTTTATCGTTAGGACGCAATCCCGCTGCTTCTGCTGGAGAATTTTTAATCGGCGATACAACAGTTATGTAGCCATCTCTCTCTTGAATCTCGACACCAATACCTGAAAAACTTGAAGAAATCGTATTATCAAATTCCTCTGCTTCCTTCGATGTCATAAATGAAGAATACGGGTCCCCAAGAGAAGCCACCATACCGTTTATTGCGCCTTCTATCATTTTATCAGTATTTACATCTTTAAAATATTTATTCTGGATATCATCGTACACCGTGTAAAGTTTCGTAAATTCCTTACGTTCAGGAATCGCCACTTTCACCTGCTTATCTCCGCCCACAGACATTACAAGCGCTGTTACCAAAGCCGTTGCAAATACACATCCGAATAACAGCATAACAAATGGGAATATTTTCATTTTAACGATACCTTTTTTCGCAGTCCCATCTTTCTTCTCTTCATTTTCTGACTCATTTGGATTTGTCGGTCCTTGTTCCATTCCTATGTTCACCACTTTCTCACTAAACAACCTAGTATGATATTTTTAACTTTCCTTTATTCTATCAGCTTTTACTCCGAAAGGGTAGCTTTTGTTGTTGTACGTATAAAAAAAGATGAGACTCCCATTTCCAGCTCGAAAGCCTTCAATGTTTGACTCATCTCTTTATCATTTAAATGGTGACCTCATAACCAGCCTCATCAACAGCTTCCTCGATGGCATCTTGTATGTTTTTTCCATCAATGTATGTCACTTCTGCGGTTCCAGCTTCAAGTGAAATGACAGCTTTTTCGACACCTTCCACAGATTCAATCGCCTCGCGAACTCGTTTTTCGCAATGCTCACAGCTCATGCCTTCAATTTCTACTACTAATTTAGCCATTCTGTCCACTCCTTCATTGCCTTATCTATATTTATTATACCCTACCCAGGTAATTATTGCACAGATAACGAGCGCTTTTCCTCCGATTCATGCCATTCCAGCAGTCCATAAATCGCATTAAAAAGGTAAATCGCATATTGTGTGGCGATAATCGGATTTTTCGTATAAATATTAAGCAAAATCACAAGCATGTTCATTATAATCCACAAATACCAATTAAAACTAAACCGCGCAATCATTAAAAATTGAGCCGTAACACCAAGCGCGAAAATAAAATTATTCAGCATTAGTTGGTATGGATCATTTGCAACACCAAGAATTCCCGTCAAATACATATTCACAAAAGAAGCTCCAATGATAAACAAAATAGCAATCCCAAAATGGCGTTCCATCAACTTTCTAGGTTCCAACGTTGCCTCTGCGTCTAAATGCTTTTTCCAAGTTACCAAGCCAAAAATGTGCGTCACAAAATAATACAAACTAGGTAATGCCGCCCCAACATTTCGCCCTAAAAAATTCCCACTCATTTCGCCAAACGCCGCCAGCATGCCAAAAATATTTCCACTATTCTTGCCTTTAGCTAGTAAAATAACACAAATCAAGCCACAAATTGCACCAACATACGATAATAGATATCGCCATTCAAAATTCACCAATGGGTTCGTTGCTAAGAACGCAATCGTAACAAGCAAAACACAAAGATAAGGATAAACTTTATTCCGACCGATTTTCATAACGACTGATTTCATCTGAATTCTCCTTTTTATCGTTCAATAATTGTTCCACAAGCTGGATACTTTCCAAATAACGCGCCTCATAATTTCCCGAAGTAATCGCCACGTAAGGAATTCCATTTTCCTTTAGCAATTTCTCCAATAAATCCTGAAACTCCTTGCGCTTAGCCTTACTTCCAAGGTGCCGCAGCCCATCATTCACCCACGGCGTATTGTTCTCAAGCAAAATAACTAAGTCAAATCGCTGCGTCTCAATCATAGCCTGCACAAACGGATGCTCCCGCCCTTCATACGTCATACAAAACGCTTGTGTCGTTACATAATCTGTATCAATAAACGCCACTTTATTCGCGTACTTCACTGCAAAATCAATATATTGCGCGTGACCAAGCGAGATTTTATCATAATCGGAAAATTGGAGAGCCTTCTCATTACCGCCAAGATGAGAAAAAACGTAATCCCGTCCATATTCCCAAGCACTCGTAGTATTAAACGTATTTGCCAGCTTATTTACAAGCGTTGATTTCCCACTCGATTCTCCGCCTAATATTGCCACTTTCCTCACAAAAAATGGTTTTACCTCTGTCGGAATATAATCCCAATAATGAAATGGCTCTTGCCTAATCTGTGTCGCACTAATATTCATAAACGAACGTTCTGCATCAATGACAACTGTATTGACACCAAGTAGCTCCTGATAACGAATCGCATCCTTTGGCTCACTCGAATAAATCGCATTCGCCTGAATATGATTATCTGCAAGCAATTTTTTCGCTCGAATCGCCCACTCATCCCAGCCATCCGGATATGGCGGAATACCATCTTCCGACAAATCGTGAATTTTAATGTTATCCTGGTATTTAAACGTCTGCAACAACCAACGCCAACGATCCTCCACGCTCGGTTGCTTCGTCATTGAACTTTTTTGAAAAAGCTCGAAATCACGTACATCATCGTGGCACAGAATGACATGAAGCTCATCTACTTGGCTCGCAGCTCGCTGAATTAAATAAATATGCCCCGTATGTAACGGATAAAACTTGCCAAAGACAACACCGATATTTTTTTCACGAGGGGGGTATTCTAAATGCAGCACTTCATGTAAAGCTTGCAGTTTCTGGGCGCTCGGTTCCTTGATTTTATTGTTAATAAGTTGGCTGAGGTAGCCTTTCGTAACACCAATTCGATCCGCAGCTTGTTGCAAAGTAAAGCCATTTTCTTTTAAAGCTAGTTTTAAATATGTATAGCGTTGCATGATTATCGCTCCTAACTCACTTTTGTTTATTATATTAAACAAAAATCTTATAAAAGTCAATAACACTTACAAAATCTTTTCAAAAACGCGTTATTGTGTATCCATAAAAAAAGCTTAGAAATCCATTTTCCAGATGATTTCTAAACTTTTTCTTGTTATTTCAACTTCAATCGTTTCAGGCGCAAGGCGTTTGCTACAACTGAAATCGAACTGCCAGCCATCGCTAATCCTGCCACCCAAGGGGCTAACAAACCAATCGCCGCTATCGGAATTCCTGCACAGTTATACGCTAATGCCCAGAAAAAATTTTGCCGTATATTCCGCATCGTTGCTCGACTTAATTGAATCGTTTGTGGAACGAGCGTCAATTGGTGCCCAACAAGCGTCACATCCCCCGTCTCAATGGCAATATCTGTTCCCGTTCCAATACTAATCCCAGTGTCTGCCGTCGCAAGCGCAGGTGCATCATTAATCCCATCGCCAACGAACGCCACCACTCGGCCTTGCTTTTGCAAATCAGCTACGAGGTCGCTCTTATCATTCGGTAGTTGTTCTGCGTAAACTTCATCAATCCCAAGCTCAGTCGCAATATTCTCAACAACAACGCTTTGGTCACCAGAAGCAATCGCCGTCTTAACTCCCAATTCATGAAGCCTTAAAATCGCTTCCTTAGCCTCTTTTCGCGGTGTATCCAACAATCCGAACGCACCGGCAAATACACCATCAATGCTCATCGCGACAATCGTTTGCCCAGATTCCATCCATTTTTGCATCGTGTCAACTGCTTCTTGCTGTATAGTGACAGATTGCGCGATAAAACGATACGAACCAAGCGACACTTTAGCATCGTTTAGCACGCCTACCATACCATGCCCTGCCTTTGCTCGAATTTTCTCCGCACGCACCTCTTCTATATCGCCTAAATAAACCAACACAGCTTTTGCAATCGGGTGTTCCGACTGAGCCTCCATTGCACCTGCACAACGCTTGAAATCTACGTGATTATCTAACATATTCGTCACACGTAATTTCCCTTCCGTAAGCGTTCCTGTTTTATCAAAAATAACCGTATCCACCTTCGCCGTCCGCTCTAAATGTTCGCCACCTTTAAAAAGAATACCGCTTTCCGCAGCTTTCCCAGTTCCCGACATAATCGCGGTCGGCGTTGCCAAACCAAGCGCACATGGACATGCAATCACAAGTACTGCAATCGCCACTTGTAACGACTGATCAAGTACGCCACCTGTTGCAATCATCCAAACCACGAATGTCACGAGCGCAATCCCTAGCACAATCGGCACAAAAATCCCTGAAATCCGATCTGCCAAACGCTGAATTGGCGCTTTCAAACCCTGCGCCTCTTCTACGAGCCGAATAATCGTCGAAAGCACTGTATCATCCATCCGTTTCGTTACCTTCGCCTGAAATGTCCCATCGAAATTCACCGTAGAACCAATCACCGCATCGCCCGCCTTTTTCTCCACAGGTACCGGTTCTCCCGAAATCATTGACTCATCAACACTTGTTTCTCCAGTCAAAACAACCGCATCAATCGGCACTTTTTCACCAGGACGCACTAAAATGACATCGCCGACCGCAAGCTCATCTACTGGTACCTTCCACTCCTTCTTGTCCCGCAACACAACAGCTTCCTTCGATTGAAGTTTAAGCAATCCCGCAATCGATTGCGTTGTTTTCGAGGTAGCATAACTCTCCAACAACTTCCCGAGCAAAATTAATGTGATCAATATCGCACTCGTCTCAAAATAATAATGCGCCTCTAAATTCGGATGAAACATTTGTCGCACATACTCCGCCACACTATAAAAATAAGCTGCTGATGTACCCAACGCTACAAGCACATCCATGTTCGCACTCTTGCCACGAAGCGCCTTATATGCCCCGTCATAAAAACGCCAACCAATATAAAACTGAATCACCGTTGCCAATATTAGCTGAACCGTCGGACTAATCACCGCATCGACTCCCATGGCAAATGGCGTATGATGTAAATATGGGATATGTGTCACCATGGTCAACAATAACGGGAATGCCAAAATGGCAGACAGCAAAAACCGTCGTACCTCACGTCTAAACTGCTTCTCCAATACCGCATCTTTTTCTTCTTTTGACATTTTCTCAGCCGCCTCATATCCCGCATGCTTCACAATATCAATCAATTGTTCTATTCCTATCTGCTCAGGATCATAATAAACCACTGCGCTCTCTGTCACCAAATTAACATTTGCTTGCTCCACGCCAACCGCCTTATTCAATGACTTCTCCACCCGTGTCGAACAAGCCGCGCATGTCATACCGAACACATTCAAATCTTGCCTCTTCGCTTCCATTTTAAAATACCCCCCACCTATCACGTTTTTGAGAACTGCCGGATTACTTTCAACAACTCATCCATCACTTCATCCGACTCGCCATTTTGCGCAGCGTCTACAACACAGTGCTTCGCGTGATGCTCCAAAACTTGTAAACCAACCTTCTTAAGCGCTGAATTAGCCGCTGAAATCTGGACTAAAATATCAACACAGTAACGATTCTCCTCCACCATCTGCGCGATTCCACGAACCTGTCCTTCCACACGCCGCAAACGATTCAACACCTGTTTTGTATCTTCATCTGAACGTGGCACAATCGGCTTATCATGACCCATCACCATCCAACTCCTCTCACAACTCTATGAAATCATTATACCTATAGGGGGTATTTAAGTCAATTAACTTGTTTCCATTCATCCATAAAAAAGGACCCCCACATCACGTGAGAGCCTCCCATCATTCACTATTAGGCATTATCAATTTTCTTTTGCAATGCTTGCACCTGTTCGAAAAACTCTTCAAGCGTCCAATCATTTTCATAAATAATTGTTGCCGCGTCTTTCCCAACATAGCGATAATGCCAAGATTCATATTGATATTGCGTCACAGCTTCCTTACCTTTCATATATCTTAAAATAAAGCCGTACTTATGCGCGTTCTTTTGCAACCATTGTCCCTCCGGCGTTTCACCAAAAGCCTCCGTCAAGTTAAACCCTTGATTACGCGATGAAATATCCATTGCAAGACCAGTTTGGTGCTCACTTGTACCAGGAACAGCCACAGCTTCCTTTGCCTTCGCTTCACCTTTCGCAGCAACCTCCGCGCTAAAAACTTCCTGCTGACGTTTATACGAACGATATCCTGAAACAGCATATAATGTCAGGCCATCATTCTTAGCCGCCGAAAACATCGCCTCTAACTGAGATCCAGCTTCCTTCCGCATCTGCGCTTTTTCTACCTGTGCATCACCGAATGAAAAAGTTACATTCGGACGGACAAGGTCAGGTGGTGAATAGCTTGATTCTAGAGAATACTCCTTATTCGCGAGCACTAATATGTTCTCAGGGTTCGTAATAAATTGAACACCATCTTTTTCTACTAGTTTATTTTGCTGGGCAATGTACGGATAAAGCGGATCATCTTGGTAACTTGTACCCTCCGCCTTGTCATTCTTTTCCGTACTATCTTTACTTTCTGGTTGTTCCGTATTTGCCTTTTGGTCTGTTGTCGCTGTTTCCGCACTAGGATGATTGATGTCACCCGTTACATAATCTGTTGACGTATTCAAACTAGCCAATCCTAGCGCTATTATGAATGAAATAAAATGCATCATCTTGTCTTGTTACCTTCCTTCGTTAGATTCTCCCCACAAATATTTCATCCCTATTTCAATGTAGACTCTAACGCAACCACAATCATATCATTGAACGTCGTTTGGCGCTCTTCTGACGTCGTTTCTTCACCCGTAAAAATGTGATCACTAACCGTCAAAATCGCTAATGCTTTTCGTCCAAATTTCTGCGCAATCGTATAAAGCGCTGCTGCTTCCATCTCGATTCCAAGCACACCATAATCCGCTAATTGTTGTTTATCCAACTGCTCATTATAAAAACGATCTGATGAAAAAACATTTCCGACACGCATTGCTAAACCTTTTTCAAGCCCTGCATCATACGCATTTTTCAACAATTCAAAATCGGCTACTGGCGCAAAATCTACCCCCGCAAACGTGTTGCGATTAATTTGCGAGTCCGTTGAGGCCGCTTGCGCAATTACGACATCACGAACTTTCACGTCTTTTTGGATTGCTCCCATTGTTCCAACGCGAATCAAATTTTTGACATCATAACTTTGAATCAATTCATTCACATAAATCGAAATCGATGGAACCCCCATACCAGTTCCCATAACCGATACACGTTTCCCCTTGTAAGTCCCTGTATAGCCAAACATATTCCGAACTTCATTAAAACAAGTAACATCCTCTAAAAAAGTTTCCGCAATATACTTCGCACGCAACGGATCTCCTGGCAAAAGAATCGTTTCTGCGATTTCGCCTTGTTTCGCCTCAATATGAATACTCATCGTCTATCGCCTCCCATTTTTTCCTTCATCCAAAATATAACTATTCCAAATATCATCAAACAACGTCATACTCGGGATATATGAAGCATTTAACTCCAAATACTCGCACAACTCATAATAATCAGTAGACTGCTTCGGAAAACTATGATCTTTAAAAGCATCATTTGCAAATTTCGTCGCCGCGTCCCGTTTAATCGTATCGCGATAAGTCATTAAATAATGATAAAACGATCGTCCCAAGCCGCCCATTCCTTTCTGTTGTCAACTTTCCACATTTCGCAAAATTTCTTCACAAATGCGATGCGTTTCAAGCACTGATTTTTTTGTAACTGGCTCTGTTTTGCCTTCACGTACCGCATCCAAAAAGGTCGTAATAATCGACTCGAATCCACGTTTATAAAGTGTTGTCTCCCAATCACCAAAACGCACAATCGAATGACCCGTTCCTTCATATACATGCAACTCTGTCACGTGCTCCACTTCAAATTTCGCATCCGGCGTAAAGACCGTCAAACGCTCCTCGCTTGTACCGCTTTCCCGATTCATAATCGCCGTTGCCGTGCGACCATTCGCCAAAAACTGCACTGTAATCGCTGATAATAATTCCCCATTCATCGTCGGAAAAACTGTCATTTTCTCCACTGGTGCATCTAGTAAGTGTAACACTGTATCCACAACATGAATAAAATCATCAAAGATAAACGTACGTGCATCATTTGCTTGCGCTTTCCGATGTTTTTGCATCAGAATCATATTAGTATCTGTTTTTTCTGCCAATGCCGCATATCGAGGCGCAAAACGGCGATTAAAGCCAACCATCAATAACGTATTTTTGGCCTCAGCAAGCTCAATCAATTCCTTCGTCGTTTCATAATCATCCGCAACCGGCTTGTCTACATAAACCGGAATCTCCGCCTCTAAAAATGCACGAACAATTTCTGGATGGCTTGCCGTTGACGTATGTATAAACGCCGCATCGACTTGCGCACGAATCATCGAATCAATTGAATGATGCGTATTATGAAATCGGTATTTCTCACTAATCGCCTTCAACTTCTGCGCATCACGCGTAAACAAATGTACTTCCACATTATCCAAATGCGCAAACACCGGTAAATAGGCTTTCTGCGCAATGCCACCTAAACCAAGCACAGCAATTTTCTGCATCTTCATTCCTCCTTGGAAAAATACAAACTAATACCCCTACCAATTCTATCATAACTTGGCAGAGGTATTCAATGCTAAAACTAGAACATATGCTAAATATAATGGCAACAATCCGTAGCTCACCTCTCATTTGGCAAATGCTTGACCGTTCCATTATCACTCAAAAAGTGGCAAATACTCACCATAACCCGCTTCTTCAAGCGCATCTCTCGGCACAAAGCGAAGCGCCGCCGAATTAATACAATATCGCATGCCACCCGATTCACGCGGCCCATCAGGGAAAATATGACCCAAATGGGAATCAGCATCCACCGAGCGAACCTCCGTCCGAATCATGCCGTGCGACAAATCTCGTTTTTCCAAGACCTCAAGCGGATCAATTGGCTTTGTGAAACTCGGCCAACCACAACCGGCATCATACTGATCCAGCGAAGAAAACAACGGCTTTCCAGAAACGATATCCACATAAATTCCCGGCTGCTCATTATCCCAAAATTCATTCTTAAATGGGCTTTCCGTTCCTTTCTCCTGCGTTACTTTATATTGCAAATCGTCCAATTCCTTCAATCGTCTTGCTTTATCCTCTTGCTTCATTAGCGAATCACCCTTTCCAATTAGCATCGATAAATGGGTCACGCCCCGAATGACTGCGATAATTCTTGTAGTGATTCGGATCCTTCTTATAAAAATCTTGATGATAATCCTCCGCTACATAAAACGGTCCAGCCTTCTCAATTGTAGTCACAATAGGTCGTTTAAAACGCCCACTCGCATCCAAATCTGCTTTCGATTTCTCTGCTACAATACGCTGTTCTTCTGACGTATAAAAAATAACCGGTCGATAAGACGAGCCGCGGTCTACAAATTGACCACCTGCATCCGTCGGGTCCGTCTGTTGCCAATAAACCTCAACCAGCTTCTCATAAGGAAAAACAGCTGGGTCAAATGTAATCTCAACGGCTTCTGTGTGCCCCGTCGTCTCGCTACATACCTCTTTATATGTTGGATTCACCGTATGACCACCCGTATAACCAGCAACCACACTCTCAATTCCAGGCTGCGTATCAAACGGCTTAATCATACACCAAAAACAGCCACCCGCAAAAATTGCTTTCTCACTCATTACCTTACCTCCCCATCTTAATTTGTCGGTACTAACAGTGTAAATGAAATATCGTCCTTCTTCAAATCAAGCGCATCGACACGCACCTTTACACCGCCCTTTAATTCCAGTTTATTCATATCCAAATAAATTTTCCGACTTTTTGGAGACACCGTCACCCAATCCGGCAATTCCACCTGATTTTGTACATATTTCATCGCGACCGATACAGGGAGTGGCAGTGCACCTATTCTCAAGTCCACTTGCTTCAAGACGACCACACCATCTTTTCTTAATGTCGGCGTAAAATTAAGTCCTAAGTCCACAGGTTGCCCTAAAAAACGAGCCTCTGCGGTGAAGACAACATCATCCGCTAAATACACATCATACTTTATATCCGCATCATTATCCTTTTGAAAATCTTGCAAATAATGCGCAATCAAGGCATTTAAATCTGCTTTATTCGTTGATGTCGGGAATTCCACCATGTCTTTTGTACTCACTTTACGTCCTGCATCTTCCGGCACATGCGGTGAAAACCAAAATATTGACATGTAAACCCAACAAAAGCTGAGTAATAGAATGCCAGCAAACGTCAGAAATGCCCATTTCCAAAAATTTATTTGCTTATTCTCCGCCTTCAATTCCAGTCACCTTCTCTATCGTATATTTCCCTCATGAATTGATGTTACCATTTTTTTATAAAGCGCATCTGCCATCTTCTGATACCCTTCATGGTTTGGATGAAACAAATCACCTGCTAGATTCGGATTGGCTTTCCCAACTTTTGTTTCCCCACGTTCTTCCAATTGCTTCGTGACCGAAATAAAATGCGCATCGCCAGTTTTCGCTAACGTTTTTTTCGTAGCCGCATTCCATTCTGCAATAATCTCGTCGAACACTTTAAAATCAGCAAAATAAGTTGTGTAAGGGTTATAAATACCGAACACATAAATTGGCGCGTCAGCATTTAAATCACGAATTTCCGCCAACAATTCTTTCAACTTTTGATCGAATGTCTTACTTGCTTTTGTAAAGTCCTGTTTCTCTGCATCTAGTAATCTAGAGCGCACTACTTTCATCACGTCATTGCCACCAATCGTGATTGAAATCGCATTTGCCGCTTTGACATCTTTTTGAAAATCAAGCTGTGTATCCAGGCGCTTCATCAACTGATCAATTCGATTACCACCAACGCCATAATTTTCCGTCTTCACACTTCGTACATCTTCACGTTTAGACAACATGGACGCAACAATCCCAACGTATCCACCATTATCTTTCTCATCGCCAGATCCTTCCGTTAGCGAATCGCCCATCGAAACAAGATTTACCGCAATACGAGCTTCCTCGCGCTTTCTTTCTTGCTCTTTCTGAACAAAATAAAAGGCAAGAATCGCCGCAATAATAATGATAATAGCAATCCCAGCGAGCCAATATTTTTTCTTATTCAAGTTCTTCACCTAACCTACTCTGTATAGTAAATCATTGCAAAAGCACCATTTCCAGCATGCGTTGAGATAACCGAATCAGCGTTTAAAACCAACACGTTAGACAAGTGGAAAATTTCCTTGGCATGTGCTTTGATTTCCTCGGCCATTTGCAAACCGTTCGCGTGTTGAATGTTGAGCTCCTTGACCTTCTTCGTTTCTGCTTTTAAAATATCAACTAAATAATCCATCGTTTTTTTCTTACTACGAATCTTAGCTTCCTCAACCAGCGCACCATCCTGCAACCTAGCAATCAGCTTGATGTTCAAGAGACTCCCAATAATACCTTGCATTCTGCCGACACGACCGCCTTTAATAAGATTTTCAAGCGTAACAACACAGATATAGAGCTTTGTTTTCGCACGAATAGAGGAGATTTTCGTTAAAATATCTTCTACCGTGTTCGATTCTTTTTGTGCCATTTTCGCCGCTTCAATCACCTGAAAAGCTAAGGCACGTGCAATGTAATCAGAATCAATAACCGTTACTTTTCCTGGCACCATATCGGCTGCTTGTTGAGCAGTCAATACCGTACCACTTAACTTCTCCGTCAAATGAATTGCTAGCACTTCACTACCGTCCGCTGTTAATTCTTCAAATAAAGCTACAATATTTCCAATTGCTGGTTGCGATGATTTTGGAAGTTGCTTTGCAGCTGCCATTTTCGCCATGAAATCAGTTGGTTCTAGCTCTGTTGCATCGTAAGTTTTTCCGTCAATTTCAACGGTTAACGGTAGAATATGAATGTTATATTTCGCCACTTCTTCGGGCGTTAATCCTGCAGTTGAATCAGTCACAATTTTAATTTTTGTCATTATTTCCACATCCAATTCTAGATTTCTTTTTTCTATTATAGCAAGAAAATCACAATAGTACTATTCTAATAGCTAAATATCCGGCGGAAGTTCTATCTTATGACGATATTTTGGCATTCTTTACACTATCTTCAATTTTAGTGCACTTTCTTGCTTTCTATTTTCCTACAAAAAGCGTATGATGAAGGTAAGAATTGAAAATTGAATTTTTCAGAAAAGTTTGGTGATAAATATGCACGAAGCGTACAATTGGAAAGAAGAAGTTGCAAATGCTGTAACTCACGGAATCGGGTTTTTACTTAGTATTCCAGCACTTGTGATGCTTATTATCTTCGCAGTACAACGAGATAACCCGGTTTATTTGGTCAGCTTTTTAATTTATGGCATCTCCTTGATGTTACTCTATTTCTGTTCGACAATGCTGCACAGTTTTAAACCAGGAAAAGCTAAACAATTATTTAATATTTTAGATCATGTCGCCATCTATGTTTTGATAGCTGGCTCATACACGCCGCTCGTTTTGATAACGCTACAAGGTTCACTTGGATGGACGCTCTTCGGAATCATCTGGGGACTTGCTGCAGCTGGGATTGTCTATAAATGCTTCTTGCTCGGAAAATGGAAAATTATCTCAACGCTCTTTTATTTACTGATGGGATGGCTTGTCATGATTGCCATCAAACCACTCTACCTATCGCTGGAACCAACTGGGTTTTGGCTACTTGTAACCGGGGGAATCATGTTCACCATTGGCGCCGTTTTTTATAGCATTCCAAGAATTCCTTACATGCACGCAATTTGGCATCTATTCGTTATTGCGGGAACTGGGTTTATGTATTTTTGCATTTTGATTTATGTATAAATTAAGAAAAGGCACCCTTAAATTTGGATGCCTTTTTTGCTAGCTATTTTATTTCGTTGTAGCAATGCTAACTTGTAAATATTAGAATTTTATAGCTTCTCATTTTGAATCGCTTATTTAGATGTTATCATTCCAAAAACGAGGAAAAATATACATAAAGCTCCTAGTACAAATGCAGCAGACATAGTGACAAACCAAACAAGAAGGAACAATCCAACAAGCAAACCGAGAAATAAAGCTAAATGTATCCATGCAAGCCGCTCTTCTGGAACCCGATATAAATGAAAAGTACCCGAAAAAGCAAGAAGATACACTAAAACAGAGCTAAACAAGAAGAAAACAACAAAATGATAAGATATATCCGGTAAAACGAGCATTTTAATACCCGCCGCAGTTGTTGATAAGGATAGGAAAATAAATTAATGTCCGTAAATAATCAATTGCCCCGCTGTATGCTGCTCCATATCCAATTTTTTCTCTAAGTTATCAAAATACTGCCACCAGATGAGCAACACAAGAACTGTAGCACACGCCGCATAAAAAATAACTCCCGCATCCATAACTTCCATCGATAGCACAGAAATAATCGATACAATAGATTCACCCAGCAAAATAATGGTAAATAAACCAAAACGTTCCAAAAGATGCTCCGTATGTATCGGGACTTGTCGCAATCTTTTTCGACCTAGAAGCGGCACTAGAATGTCTAGTAAAATACCCGCGTACAGCATAATATAGCGCCAATCACCATCAAAGAATAATGACAATGATGACACAAAAATACCAATCCAAAAATATCTATCTAGGAAAAGCGCCACGTTTTTGCGTGCTGCTTTTTCTTTTTTAGCCGCAAACAGATACTGAATTGCCGTAATCATTCGCAAACCAATATATCCGATGAAAAATGTGATATGTTTCATCAAACTGAATATTGAAACTCGAAATCATCAATAGTACAAACATAATTTCCAAGCCAATAAGCATTCATTGGGGTAGCAAATCATTTCCATAACGGTTGATAAATAACGTCTGACCACCCCATGCCCACCATAACGGCACAAACATTAAAACAAACTTCCAAAAGATAGTGCCATGGACTACACCGTCCTCTATATGTAACAGTACATGCGTTACAGAAGCAATAGCACCAACAAATAATAAATCAAAAAATAGTTCTAGCCAAGTTACTTTCTTTAGCACAGTAAACTTCGCCTCCTCTCATCTTGTGATAACTATAACTTAGCTATGTTCATAGTTCAAAAATAAGGAATATATTTTTATATAGTATGACATATTAATCCTTTGCATTTAATTATGCCATACTATATAATGAACAGCATATCCCATATTGAAATGAGGTGAGCCAAATAAAACTCTCAGCAAGACAACTAGCTATCATTGAATTTGTAAAAGAGCATGAACCCGCAACGGGTGATCAAATCGCACGCTCTTTAGAATTGACACGTGCTACCATTCGCGCCGATTTATCGATTCTAACAATGACTGGTATTTTAGATGCCCGTCCAAAAGTCGGATATTTTTATTCAGGACTCGATTTAAACCCTACTATTTATGAAGATATTCGCCAATTGCAAGTCGAAGCAATCATGACAACACCAGTTTTTGTAACGAAAGAAACCTCGATTCACGATGCGATAGTGACGCTTTTTTTAGAGGACACTGGCAGTTTATATGTCGTTGAATCATCGGTGTTGATTGGTATCGTCTCACGCAAGGACTTGTTAAAAGGCGCGCTTGCCGATACCGATAAAAAGGCTACACCAATTGCGACAATTATGACACGTATGCCTAATATTTTAACTGTTACTAAAAACGACACAGCGCTTTATGCCGCACAACAACTCGTGATTCACCAGATTGACTCATTGCCTGTTATGGACGCAGAAAAAACGATTGGTAAGGTATCAAAAACACGACTTGCTCAACTTTTTGTAGATACATTTAAAAATGAATAATTTGGAGGTAAAAATGAAGTCTACTGTCATCATTTATGTTATTTCAGATGCAATCGGAGAAACTGCACAACATCTTATTCGAGCAGCTACTGCTCAATTCACATTAGAAGGTGGCGCTGACATTCGTCGCCACGCTTTTGTCCGAGACGAAGGTGCATTACTTGAGATTTTGGATGAAGCAAAAAAAGCTGATGCCATTATCGTCCAAACATTAGTTCAAAAAAAATTAGCCATGATTTCTAGTGAGTTTTGCACACTGCACAACTTACCGTGTATCGACCTTGTCTCAAATTTAACCGTCGCTATCGAACAAAAAACTAGGCAACAATCAAAAGAAGATCCCGGAAACATGCGCAGGCTCGATCAATATTATTTTGATCGAATCGCGGCCATTGAATTCGCGGTCAAATATGATGATTGCAAAGATCCACGTGGCTTATTAGAAGCAGATATCGTACTCATCGGGATTTCTCGTACAAGCAAAACACCACTCAGCAGTTATCTCGCTAATCAAAATTATAAAGTTGCCAACGTTCCGCTCGTTCCGGAGGTTCCAATCCCCGCAGAACTCACGCAAATACCAAGAAACCGGATTATCGGTTTAACGAATAGTCCGGAAAAGCTCTCAGCAATTCGTAAAGTTCGATTAAAATCTATTGGTTTGGATGAAACGAGTAGCTATTCTAGTGAAAATCGGATTTTAGAAGAGCTTGACTACGGCTATCAGATTTTTAAACAGCTCGGATGTCGCGTTATTCAAGTGGAAGACAAAGCAATCGAAGAAACCGCCGCCCTCATTATTGAAAAAGTGAAGTGAACTAAAAATCTAATATTAGAGGTGACTATTTTGAGCAAATTTGTGTATCATTTTAATGAAGGTTCGAAGGAAATGAAGTACTTATTAGGTGGGAAAGGTGCCAATCTGGCAGAAATGACGAATATTGGCCTACCTGTACCACCAGGATTCACGATTACGACAGAAGCTTGTAAAGACTACAATGAGCACCATCAATACTTATCCGATGATATTTACACTGAAATGATGACACATCTACAAATCTTAGAAGAAGAAACCGGGAAAAAGTTTGGCGATGCTACGAATCCCCTCCTTATCTCCGTTCGTTCTGGCGCCCCTTTTTCGATGCCAGGAATGATGGATACCATTCTTAATCTAGGACTCAATGATCAGTCTGTGCTAGGCCTTCAGCAGGCTACTAATGACGCACGTTCTAGCTATGATTGCTATCGGCGTTTCATCCAGATGTTCGGTGACGTTGTGTTTCAAATTCCTAGTTACCGTTTTGAGCAAGCGCTTACTGAATTGAAAGAAAGCAAAAATTATAAGCTCGATACAGAATTAACTGCACCGGACTTACAAGATTTAATCGCGACGTATAAAGCAATTTATGTCAGTGCTTCTGGCCGTGATTTCCCGCAAAACCCTTTTGAGCAGTTGCGCCTGTCTATTACCGCTGTTTTTGATTCTTGGGAAAATCCTCGCGCTGTCGTGTATCGTCGCCTCCACCGGATTGATAACCAACTTGGAACCGCTGTCAATATCCAATCAATGGTATTTGGTAATACTGGCGACACAAGTGGAACTGGCATTGCGTTTACACGTAATCCTTCGACGGGTGAAAATCTCTTTTTCGGGGAATATTTGTTGAACGCGCAAGGCGAAGATGTTGTTGCTGGAATTAGAACGCCAGAACCAATTTCACACTTAGAAAATACAATGCCCGATGTTTACAAACAATTGCTCGATGTAGCCACCTTACTCGAACTGCACTATTTGGACATGCAAGATATCGAATTTACGATTGAAAAAGGCGAACTTTTTGTATTACAGACGCGAAATGGTAAGCGAACCGCACAAGCTGCTATTAATATTGCAGTGGATCTTGTGCATGAAGGAAAATTATCAAAAGAAGAAGCGATTATGCGTATTGATACAGCTCAAATTGACCAATTACTCCATCCTTCTTTCGATGAAATGAGTCTTGCTAATGCGAAGTCACTTGCCACTGGCCTCCCAGCATCACCAGGTGCAGCAACCGGCCAAATTTATTTTAATGCAGAGGATGCTGTAAAAGCTGCTGAGCGTGGAGAAAAAGTCGTGCTGGTCCGCAATGAGACTTCACCGGAAGACATTGAAGGTATGGCGAAAAGTGTTGCCATTTTAACAGCGCACGGTGGTATGACTTCACATGCGGCAGTTGTTGCTCGCGGAATGGGAAAATGCTGCGTGGCTGGCTGTGATTCGATTGCAATTGATGAAAAGAAAAAAATGATGCAGAGTGCGACAGTCACCTTGACAGAAGGCGATTTTCTCTCGCTCAACGGTTCTACAGGTAATATTTATCTCGGAGAAATCCCACTTGTCGAGACAGAAATCGGCGGACATTTTGAAGAGCTAATGAGCTGGGTGAATGAGACTAAGAAACTAGTTGTTCGGGTGAATGCTGATTCGCCAGAGGACTTGGAAGTTGGTCTACATTTCGGAGCAGAGGGCGTTGGACTTTGTCGTACCGAGCATATGTTTTTCCAAGAAGACCGGATTACGCACGTTCGCGAAATGATTATCGCCGAGACAAAGGATGAGCGAATGGCTGCTCTTGCCCATTTAAAAAC
Source organism: Listeria rocourtiae subsp. hofi (assembly GCF_963575615.1). Lineage (NCBI taxonomy): Bacteria > Bacillati > Bacillota > Bacilli > Caryophanales > Listeriaceae > Paenilisteria > Paenilisteria rocourtiae. Next base: position 52,779 of record NZ_CAUYTL010000001.1, read on the forward strand.
GATGCAAAAAGCAGATTTTGTAGGGATTTTCCGCGTAGCAGATGGGAAGTCTGTCAATATTCGTTTACTAGACCCGCCTCTACATGAATTTTTACCAAAAACAGATTGGGATATTGAGAAATTAGCAGAAGAGATTGGAAAATCCTCAGAAGAAATCAAGCAACGTGTGCATGATTTAACGGAAACCAATCCTATGCTTGGACATCGAGGTTGCAGATTAGCCATTACTTTCCCAGAAATCTACATCATGCAGGCAGAAGCAATTATAGAGAGTGCCATTCAAGTTCATGATGAAGGGATTGCCGTGTATCCTGAGATTATGGTACCACTCGTTTCTAGCAAAGAAGAAATCACTATCATTAAAAATCAATTGAAAGAAGCAATTCAAGCGATTTTCCGAAAAGAACAGCTGGTATTGCCATTTGATATTGGAACCATGATTGAAATCCCTCGCGCTTGCGTTACCGCAGACGAAATCGCAGAAGAAGCTCAATTTTTCAGTTTTGGTACAAATGATCTCACACAGTTGACATTCGGCTTTTCCCGAGATGACGCGAATAAATTCCTATACGCCTATCAAGAGAAAAAGATTTTGCAGATAGACCCTTTCCAATCTATTGATCAAGAAGGCGTTGGGGCATTGGTGAGCACAGCCGTACAACGAGGCCGGATGACAAACCCCTCTCTTAAAATGGGCGTTTGCGGAGAACACGGCGGGGACCCCGCTTCCATTCAATTCTTCCACCGCTTAGGATTGCAGTATATTTCTTGTTCACCCTATCGGATTCCAATTGCCCGAATCGCTGCAGCACAGGCTTCGATTTTGGAAGAGCGGGAGAAAGTTGCTGATACTCTTATGAAGCGTTCTTAGGTGAATTGTTGGGACTCTTATGAGGCATCCCTTGCCGATTTAGAGCCCCAATATGCATGTGAACAAAGTGAACATGTAATCCATCAGTGGCTCTTATGGACAGATTAAGAACAACTAGCAAACATATATGAAGCACCTTATTTAAGAACAAAGTGAACACCTAAACCGTGTGTTGCACCTCCAAATCCAGCTTTGTTGTGGTTCTTAGAAAGCGTATTTTGCTTTTTTAGAACCTCAATATGCAGTGGAATGAAATGAAACTGCCTTCTTCTTACCCAACTCATCGAAATTTTCATGGCCTCCGCAAAAGTCAAACGAAGACTTTTGTGCCCCTAACAATTTCTATCGAGGTTGAACCAGCTCTTTCAGCTCTTCAGTCTTGACAAACTCTTTTTTTCCATGTAATCTAATACCAACAAATCTTATCGGAATTATAAAATATCATAATTTCTAGATTTAAATGGTAAAGGGAGGAATTTTTACATGGATACAGCATTTTTAATTATTAATCTAGTCGTAGCTGCCATCGTCATCGTTATGTTTGGCTGGCTCGCAAAGCGTCATGTTTCTTTTTCAAAACGAGTATTACTAGCACTCGGCATCGGTATTGTTACTGGTTTTGTCTTGCAATTTATTTACGGGGCGGCGTCTGATGTTACAAAACAAACGACGGATTGGCTAGGAATCATTGGGAGTGGTTATGTGAAACTGCTTCAAATGGTTGCCATCCCGCTAATTTTCATCTCTATCGTCACTGCTTTTACACGATTGCAATTGAAAACTAACATCGCAAAAGTTGGCATGTGGATTATTGGAACGCTTGTCATCACAGCAGCTATTGCGGCTTTTATCGGCATCGGAGCGGCACTTTTATTCCATCTTGATGCAAGTAATATTTCACAAGGAGCAACAGAAGCAGCACGAGCAACCGAGCTACAAGATAAGTTCGCCGGAATTAGCGATTTATCATTCCCACAAAAAATCGTGGAACTCTTGCCAGCTAATCCCTTCCTTGATTTCACTGGGGCGCGCGCAACTTCTACTGTCGCTGTTGTTATTTTTGCAGCATTTATCGGAGCGGCTTTCCTTGGCGTGCAGCGTAAACAACCCGATGAAGCAGCCATTTTTGCAAAAGGTGTCGATGCGATTTACGCGATTATCTTGCGCATTGTGAAGCTGATTCTTCGCCTAACACCTTATGGAGTTTTTGCAATTATGACAAGTACTGTTGCTCTAAGTGACACATCCGCGATTCTAAAGCTAGGAAACTTTGTCATTGCGTCTTATGTAGCGCTTATTGCAATGTTTATTATTCACCTTATTATCGTTAGCTTCACTGGAACAAGCCCGGTGACATACATCAAAAAATCAATGCCCGTCTTGACACTCGCCTTTACATCTAGAACGAGTGCTGGCGCAATCCCACTAAACATCGAAACACAGAAAAAACTAGGTGTGTCTGGTGGTATTGCTAATTTTGCGGCATCATTTGGTTTATCGATTGGGCAAAACGGCTGTGCTGGAATTTATCCGGCAATGCTTGCTATTATGATTGCCCCCGCAGCTGGAATTGATCCATTCTCTTGGAAATTTATTTTAACTGTCATACTCGTAGTCGCAATCAGTTCATTCGGAGTTGCTGGTGTCGGTGGTGGTGCTACATTTGCCGCGATTATTGTACTTTCTACATTGAATTTACCAATCGCACTTGCTGGTGTTTTGATTTCCATCGAGCCATTGATTGATATGGGGCGCACAGCGTTGAACGTGAGCGACAGTATGGTTGCTGGAATTGTCACAAGTAAGGCTACTGGTGAACTAAAACAAGAAGATCAAACATTAGTAGAAGCCTAAAAAGAAAAAATGGCGTTAAATCAAGGTCCCCAATCTTGATTTAACGCCATTTTTATATTGTTTTCTGGATTTTCAATGTTGGTACAATCAATCCTGCTAAAACTAGACAAACCGCCAAATAAATAAACGTTGTCGCATAGGAACCGCCTGACAAATCAAGCAACCTTCCAATCAAAATCGGTGAAACAATTCCTGCAATTGAGCCAAGACAGTTCACAACAGAAGAGCCCGTTGCCATCTGATCTGTTGGCAAAATATCAACAACAATTCCCCAAAAAATACCTTGTGATAAAAATAAAAACCATGCCGTAACACATTGTAGTAAGAGTGCTATTTCGACTGATGGCACTTTAATGATAAAAAATAACGAAACCGCTGCAACCAAAATCGAAAAAGCAAAGATAAACCGGCGCTGTTCCTTAAATCGATCCGACATTGCCCCACCGAATAACATTGCCACCGTACCTACCAAGTACGGCAAAGCATTGTAAAAGCCTGTCGCCTGCAAACTCAAGTCTCGTTCATTCATCAAATAAGACGGTAACCAAGAAGTAAAGCCCCAGAAAGTCAAATCAAAGAAAAACCAAACAAGCCCCGCTTTCCAGACTAAACTGTTTTTAAAAATCGCCGACATCTTCGCTTTAGGTTTGGTGGCATTGACAGTTGGTTCATCTTCCTCAAGCTCACGCAGTGCCTCCAAACTCATTTGTGGATTATCTTGTGGCTTATCACGCACCAATCGATAAAATAAGAACGCAATCACAAAACCTGGAATTGCTAGAAAAACAAACAGATGCCGCCAGCCAAAAATACTAATAAAATATGCTGCCAGAACACTTGCAAAAGCCGGTCCAAGCGTATTTACTGTTGATTGAATACTTGTCATACGTCCACGAAGCCGTTTCGGATAATACGTCGCAATCGCTTTATAAGAAGACCCAGGAAGTGGTGCCTCTCCTATTCCAAAGAAGAAACGTACTCCTAAAAATAAAGGATAATAAAAAACAACTCCCGTTAGCATCGTAAACAGCGACCAAAACCCAACCGCAATACTTGTCATTTTTCGGAAGCCAAAACGATCGGCCAGCATTCCCCCTGGAATTTGAAACAGCGCATACCCCATGAAAAAGGTACTAATAATCAATCCTTGGTGCGTAGAAGTCAACTCAAAATCTTCTGCTATGTAAGGCAAAGCTACTGTGATGACCATCCGATCTAAAAACGACAATAACCAACAAAACCATAATAAAACTAAAACCGTGCCACTCGCTCGCCATTTCGCATTTTTGAAAAACATTGTTAACAGTCACCCTCTTTTCAAATATAGGAATAATCCTATTTTTTCGATATATTCTTATAATTTATCATGCGCGTGGCTATTTGTAATTATTCATTTTGAACAACAATTACAAACCGCTTAGCCGAAATAAACAAGAGCCCAATTAATGAACTCTTGTTAGCATCACCATTATTAAAAAGAATACATATGCGACAGGAATTACAATTAGCCAAAGAAAAAAGAGGCGCGTCGATAATTCCTTCGTACGCCATATTCCGATTAGACCAATAATAAAGCTTAGCAAAATGAATTTAGCAAATGAAACTAATGATACAACAACACTATCCTGCACACTGCTAGCTCCTAACATCAAACCAGCACCTGCAAACAATAACGTTACTAGAAAATAGCCTAATACGTGAAACCTAAAAATCATCGCTTGTGTCTGATTCATCTGCTCACCCTGATTATTTCGCTTCTTTTTCATACCAACCGTACCAAAAATCATGGTCATTTTTAGCGTCTCGAACGCCGTCTTCGCGCTTAATCAGCTTCCATTTTGCCCAATCGATAGCAGGGAACCGCGTATCTCCACCACATTCGGCCTCCACATGCGTCACGATTAAAGCATCTGCATCATCTAGAAACAGCTGATAAATTTCTGCGCCACCAGTAATGAAAACGGATTTCGCCGTAGCCAGTTCTAATATCTCCTCTTTCGAATGCACCACTTTTGCGTCCGGTAAAGCGTAGTTCGGATTGCGCGTCAAAATGATATTTTCGCGATTAGGCAAAGCTTTTCCGATTGATTCATATGTTTTGCGCCCCATCACAATCGTTTGTCCGTCCGTCTCTTTTTTAAAATGTTGCAAATCAGCAGGTAAACGCCAAGGCATTGTATTATCCTTGCCGATATAGCCATCTCTGTCCTGCGCCCAAATAAACGTTAACATCGTCGTCCTCCTCAAACCGAAATCGGTGCTTTAATCGCCGGGTGCGGATTATAGCCTTCAAGCGTCACATCCGCAACATCAAAATCAAAAATGGAAGCCGGCTTTTCCGATAAAACAAGCCTTGGCAAAGCTCTTGGCTCTCGCGCCAGCTGCTCCTTCACCTGTTCGATATGATTATTATATAAATGCGCATCTCCCATCGTATGCACAAATTCACCCACACCGAGTCCCACTTCTCGTGCTATCAAATGTGTCAAGAGCGCGTAAGAAGCAATATTAAATGGCACTCCTAGGAAAATATCCGCACTCCGCTGATACAACTGACAGCTTAATTTCCCGTCCGCTACATAAAACTGAAACAATGTATGACACGGCGGTAATGCCATACTCGGCACATCCTCAGGATTCCAAGCCGAAACAATCAGGCGTCTAGAATTCGGGTTTGTCTTAATCATTTCAATCAAGTCTGCTAACTGATCAATTGTCTCACCAGTTGATGTCCTCCATTCCCGCCACTGCTTCCCATAAATATTTCCAAGTTCTCCGTACTGCGCCGCAAAAGCATCATCCTTCAAAATCCGTTCCTTAAAACGTGCCATTTCATCTAGATAAACTGCTTGAAACACTGCATCTGATTCTGCTCGCAAACCGAAATCTGTCATATCCGGACCAGTATAATCAGAACTTTTTACCCAACGTTCAAAAGCCCATTCATTCCAAATATTATTATTGTGCTCTAAAAGGTAACGAATATTCGTATCGCCATGCAAAAACCAAAGCAATTCACTGACAACCAATTTAAAAGGAACGCGCTTAGTCGTCATAATTGGGAAGCCCTCTGCCAAATCATAGCGCATTTGGTAACCGAATGTACTGATTGTTCCTGTTCCCGTCCTATCACCCTTTTGCGTACCGTTTTCCAACACGAACTTCTCTAAATCTAGATATTGCTTCATCAATTATAACCCCATTTCTAACTTAGTCAGCAAACTGCGATAAATATTCCCAGCGTTCCATCAAGCGTTCCAACTCACTTTCCGCCTCCAAAAGTGCGCTATTCAGCTCATTCGCCCTCGTAAAATCCGCACCTACATTTTCCAAATCGGAACTGATTGCCGTGATTTTAGCTTCCTGCGCCTCAATCACCCCTTCAATCTCTGCCCACTCACGCTTTTCTTCAAATGTGTGCTTCACTTTCTCTTTTGGCTTCTCCACTACAACTTCCTTCTCGGGTTCTGCCGCAAACATTTTTGTTTTTCCTTTTCGCGATTCATAATCCGCTAAGAAATCACTATATTCACCCAAATACGTCTCAATTTGGCCGATTCCAGTGAATACGAGCAGTTTTCTCGCAATCTTATCTAAGAAGTAGCGGTCATGACTAACCGTAATCACCGTGCCATTAAACGTCTCCAAATAATCTTCTAAAACAGTCAATGTCTGTGTATCCAGATCATTCGTCGGCTCATCCAGCAACAGTACATTCGGCCGCTCCATCAAAATTTTCAACAAAAACAAACGACGCTTTTCACCACCAGATAGACTACCGATTTTCTTGCCATGTGTTACAGGTGGGAATAAGAAGCGTTCCAACATATTAGAAACAGAAACCACTTCGCCGTCCGCTGTTTTCACGACTTCACTTGCCTCTTGCAAATAAGCAATCATCCGCTGATCTGGGTCCATTTCTTCATTTTGCTGTGTATAATAGCCAATTCGAACCGTCTGCCCCGTCGAAATTTCACCAACATCAGGTTCCAAGCGACCAGCCAACATATTGAGCAATGTTGATTTCCCCGTACCATTATTCCCAGTAATCCCGATGCGCTCACCAGGTTGAATAATCAAACTGAAATCCTGCAAAACATGCTTCTGTGCAAAACGCTTATCCACATTTTCAAGTGTAAATACTTGTTTACCAAGTCTTGACGTCGCAAAATCGAGCTGTAACTCCGTATCATCCGTTTTTGATTTCACTTTTCCCTCAAGGTCTGCGAATCGATCTTGACGCGCTTTTTGCTTTGTAGAACGAGCTTTCGCACCACGACGCATCCAAGCAAGCTCCTTACGATACAAATTACGATTCTTCTCCCCTTCACGCATTTCATTTTCCATCCGAATCGCTTTGGACTCCATGAATTTCTCATAGTTTCCGACATAGCGATACGCCGTTCCGCGATCAATCTCCAGCATATGATTCGTCACCCGGTCTAAAAAATACCGATCATGCGTCACGAGCAAAACCGCGCCACGGAACCGATTCAAATAATCCTCTAAAAAACGAATTGATGTAAAATCAAGATGGTTGGTAGGTTCATCCAAAATCAGCAAATCTGGCGTCTCAATCATTACTTTCGCGAGACCAACACGCTTGCGTTGCCCACCAGACAAAGAACCAACTTTTGCTGTTAAGTCCGTAATCCCCAACCGATCCAAAATCGTCTTCGCATCCGTATTCACATCCCACGCATTCGTTGCATCCATCTCATGCTGCGCCTTAGTAAAACGGTCATGAAGCAACGTATCATCTGGATTAATAGCCATCTCGAGCAAAACCTGCTCATATTTTCGAACCGCTTGAAGCGCCCGCGTATCTCCTTGGAAAACTTCCTCCAAAACCGTGTGCTCATCCATTAAAACAGGATCTTGCGCCAAGAAACCAATCGTGTAATCTTTGGCTTTCGTGATTTCGCCTTTATCGCCTTCTTCCATACCAGCAATAATTGAAAGCAGTGTTGATTTTCCAGTTCCGTTCACACCAATAACCCCGATGCGCTCCCCTTCTGTAATCGCAAACGTTACATTTTCAAAAAGGCTTTTTTCGCCATATGTTTTCGTCAAATTTTCTACTTTTAATTGTTTCATTTTTTCCCATCCATTCCGTGTCTGTCTTCTCTATTTTAGCGAAGTTTGCGCAAGTAATCAACCAACAAAAAAGCTGGGAAATCTACATTCAGATTCCCAGCTCATTTCACATATAAATTTTTAGAATAACCCCATCGCGTTTCCTTTTTCATCCACGTCCATATTTAGTGCCGCTGGTTTTTTTGGCAACCCTGGCATCGTCATTACGTCACCCGTCAAAGCAACGATAAAGCCAGCTCCAAGTTTCGGAATGAACTCGCGAATATGAATCACGAAATCGGTTGGACGCCCAAGCATCGTTGGATCATCCGTAAGCGAGTATTGCGTTTTTGCCATACAAATCGGATAACGATCCCAGCCATACTTTTTGAATTCCACGATTTGCTTCTGCGCTTTGCTCGAAAGCTCCACACCGAGACCACCGTATACTTTTGTAACGATCGCTTCTAATTTCTCTTCAATTGAATCTGCATCATCATACATCCGCGTATAATTTGCTTTGCCAGTTTCAACTGCCGCAATTACTTTATCCGCCAGTTCAGCGCCACCAGCTCCGCCTTTTTCCCAAACTTCTGTCAAGGAGAACGGGATGTCATGTTCTTTACAAAGCGCCTCTAATTGCGCCACTTCGGCATCAGAATCGGTAATGAATTTATTAATCGCAATCACATAAGGAAGCCCGAATTGTGTCACCGTGTCTACATGCTTTTGTAAATTCGCAAAACCTTTTACGAGTGCCTCTACGTTTTCGGCTCCAAGGTCAGTTTTCGCCACGCCACCATGCATTTTAAGTGCACGAATCGTTGCTACGATAACAACACAATCTGGTGCTTTATCAAGTGCAGGTACCTTAATATCAAGGAATTTCTCTGCACCAAGATCTGCACCAAAACCAGCTTCCGTCACGACATAATCCGCTAATTTAAGCGCCGTTTTTGTTGCCGAGATACTATTACAACCGTGCGCAATATTCGCAAATGGCCCACCGTGCACAATTGCAGGCGTATGCTCAAGAGTCTGTACCAAGTTTGGTTTAAGCGCTTCCTTCAAGAGCAGTGTCAAAGCGCCCTCATAGCCCATTTCACCCACCGTTACAGGCTCGCGATCATAATTATAGCCAATTACAATCTCACTCAATCGATGTTTCAAATCTTTCAAATCGCTCGCCAAACAAATAATTGCCATAATTTCAGAGGCAACCGTAATATCAAAACCATCTTCACGTGGCACGCCTTGAACTGGACCACCAAGCCCTACAATCACTTTTCTTAAAGCACGATCATTTAAATCAACAACACGCTTCCAAACAATACGGCGTTGATCAATTCCTAGCTCATTTCCTTGTTGCATATGATTATCAATAAATGCTGACAACGCGTTATTCGCTGCCGTAATCGCATGAAAATCGCCTGTAAAATGAAGGTTTATATCCTCCATTGGTATAACTTGTGCATAACCGCCACCAGTCGCGCCACCTTTAATACCCATTGTTGGGCCAAGCGATGGTTCACGAAGCGCAATCATTGTTTTTTTCTTTTTCGCGAGAGCGTCCCCAAGTCCAACCGTTACCGTCGATTTACCTTCGCCAGCTGGTGTTGGATTGATCGCTGTCACCAGTATCAATTTCCCATCTTCTTTGTTTACGAGTGAGTGGATTGTATCATAGCTCAGCTTCGCCTTATACTTACCGAACAACTCCAATTCTTCTACACTTAATCCAATTGCCTCTGCAACCTCTGTGATTGGTTTGATTTCTGCTACTGATGCGATTTCAATGTCAGACTTTACTTTGTTTGCCATTTAAATTCCCCTCTCAATATGTAACTATTAAAAAATCCCTGACAGCGTTGTACACCAACAAATACTCATCTTTGACTAAAACATAAGCCTTCGTCGACACACAATGTAACGGCTTTCTTTTTGTTGCACCGGAAATAAACCGGCTTTCATACTAGTATTGAGCCTTCTACAAAATTGCGCGTAAAAAACCGTTAGCACTGACAGGAAATCTTTTTACAAATTAATCTTCTGGATATCGTGATACATGCTGCATTCCTTGGAGTTTCGCAAGAGCATCGGGGTTTTCTTCAAAAAATTGGACAACATCACCAATTCGGTTAATGGAATTCCAACTTAAATGATGCTCAATCCCTTCCACATCCTCGTAAATGCGCGCTTCTTCCACACCAATAATACCGAGAAAATTCTCAAGCAACGCGTGCCGCTCCAGCAATCGTTTCCCAATCGTTTTTCCCTTTGGCGTTAAAATTAAGCCACGATATTTCTCATACACCAGATATTCATCCTTATCTAGTTTCTGAACCATTTTTGTAACAGAAGACGGATGCACTAGAAGCTCCTCCGCGATATCTGATACTCGAGCATAACCTTTATTTTCAATCAATGAATAGATTTTCTCGATATAGTCTTCCATGCTTGGTGTTGGCATTTGTATTTTCCTCCAACCTTGATTTCTTTCACCCCTTCATTCTAACACACCCTGCCAAAAATCGCCTCTCCAAAGGGTTCAAAATCCTGAAAAAAAACGAAACAATGTAATCGCTTCAAAAACAACTTGACGGAATACTAGCCTCAGGTTTATGATTAACGTATCATACTCGCTTGTCGACACACCTTGCCGTATGAAAAAAGGTCTACCTAGTTTCTATTACTAGCCATTTGACCGTACTTAGGAGGAGTTTGTTCAATGCAAAATGGGAAAGTAAAATGGTTTAGCAATGAAAAAGGTTACGGTTTCCTAGAGTTAGAAAATGGCGAGGATATATTCATTCATTTCACTGCCATTCAAGGAGACGGCTACAAGACACTCGATGAAGGGCAAAGCGTCACTTTCGAAATCGTAGAAGGAAACCGTGGCCCACAAGCTACAAATGTCGAAAAAGTATAAAGAACTGGGCGCTAGCATAAAGCTAGCATCCATTATTTGAGGTCGGGACAAAACTCATATTCATGCAAAATAAGCAAGCTATCACAAATCCTTTTTTTTGAGTAGGATGTGAATCTTGCTTAACACAAATCGAGTGAAAGCGTTTGTATTCAGGGGATTTGGTGGAAGCCGGAAGCGGAGCATACTGGTGTATCTGAGAACCGGAAGTCCGCCAAATCCCCTGAATGCGAGCGCTTGTCGCCGATTTATTCGGGTTATGTCCCAGACCCGTGAGGAGGTTCCTACTTGGAAATTTATGCAGATGGTGCCAGTGCTGGTAACCCCGGACCAAGTGGTATCGGCATTGTCATTACAGCTGACGGGGTCCATGAACAAATAAGCATCCCACTCGGTATTTTGAGCAATCATGAAGCAGAATTTATTGCTATCAAAACAGCGCTTGCAAAAGCGATTCCTTACAATCCTAGTTTTATTCGTCTCTACTCCGATTCCAAAGTTGCGGTGGATGCCATTGAAAAACGTTATGTGAAAAACCCGCTATTTCAACCTCATTTAGATGCCATTCTTCATTTCATAGAACCTCTTGATTTATTCTTCATCCAATGGATTCCCAGTGCCTCTAATAAAAAAGCGGATGACCTAGCACGTCAAGCTATCCATAAGTACAAAAAAAACTAATTTTATTCTTGTCTAGGAACAAAAAACAAGCAGGCCGTTGCTTCTTACAGCACAACAACCTGCTTGTTTTTTTATAACATGATATCTCGTCTCAGTGATTTCAATCCGTACTGCTCCACAACGTCCATTGCTTCTGGTAGTATTCCTCGGTAAACACATTGTGTAATATCAAACTCCAATGGCACGCTTGTATGAATTTCGGCTAATTGCCTCGATAAGCGCAATATCTCCAAGTCTTCCTTTAGTTTTGCTTGCTGGCCTGGTTTCAGTTCCTCCATATGCGACAAAATGCCATCAATCGTCTCATATTGCTGAATTAGCTTTAGCGCCGTCTTTTCACCAATACCGCGAACACCTGGATATCCATCGCTCGTGTCGCCCATCAATGCTTTCACATCAATAAACTGCGCTGGCGTAATACCCCACTCCTCGACAAAAACCGCTTCATTGTATTGCTTATAATTCCCGTATCCTTTTTGCAAAATCCATACATCATTCGTTGGAGCAATCAATTGCAATAAATCTTTGTCTCCACTCAGGACTGTCGTGTCAATGCCCGTCCCAGCCATTTTCACCGTCACCGTTCCAATACAATCATCCGCTTCAAATCCCGGAACACCAACATTAATAAAGCCAAAGGAAGTCGCTACTTCCTTCACTAAATCAAATTGCGGAATTAACTCTTCCGGTGGCGCTTTACGCTCCGCCTTATAACCACTGTATAGCTCATTACGAAACGTCTGCGAACCCATGTCCCAACAAATAAGCGTATGAGTCGGATTATTTTGATCGATAGCTGCAAAAAGATGTTTCATAAAACCTTGCACACCATTTGTCGGCACACCGTATTGATTCACCATGAACTGTTTTGAAACTGCTGTTGCGAAAAAAGCACGGAATAGCAAGGCCATGCCATCCACGACTAGTAAATTATCTTTTTGATTCGTCATCTTCGCTCCTCCTAGGTTTCTATGTAACCACCATTATACCATAGAAATCAGTCATAAACGAATGCTACAAATCAATACGCGCCGGCTCCACAGCTTCTTTTTCGTTGCGATGCGGAATAATGTTGAAGATAATATTTAATACAATTGCTGTAATACTCCCAGCCACAATTCCATTACTTGTAAACAATTGAATAAAATCTGGCAACACTTTGAAAAGATCTGGAACAACCGTCACACCAAGTCCAACACCGACAGAACAAGCAATAATTAGCAAGTTTTCCTGTGATGTGAAGTTAACTTTGCCAAGCATCTTAATCCCCTGCGCTACAACCATTCCAAACATGGCAACCATTGCCCCACCGAGAACTGGCGTCGGAATAATTGTCGTCACCGCGCCTACTTTTGGCAATAAACCGAGCACAATCAGAATACCTGCTGTTACGTAAATCACTTTGCGCGTCTTAATGCCAGATAACTGTACTAAACCAACATTTTGAGAATAAGCTGTGTACGGAAACGTGTTGAAAATCCCCCCTAAAACAATAGCCAGCCCCTCTGCACGATATCCTTTTGTTAAATCCGATTTCTCTAGCTTACGTTTTGTAATATCCGAAAGTGCGAAATAAACACCCGTTGACTCCACCATACTGACTAATGCAATCAATATCATCGTCAAAATGGCTGCCCAATTAAATGTCGGCATACCGAAATAAAATGGCGTCGGCACGTGAAACATCGGTGCATCCACAACTGGCTGTACTGAAATACCACGATAAATTGCCGCAAACACAGAACCCGCAACGAGCCCAATCAAAACCGCGATTGCCTTACTAAAGCCACGACCAAAACGATACACTAAAATAATCACGAGTAGCGTCCCAAAACCTAGTCCTAAATTGTAAAGCGAGCCAAAATCCGCAGACCCTTGACCACCAGCCAAATTATTAATCGCAACTGGAATCAATGTCAAGCCAATGATCGTGACAACCGAGCCCGTCACAACAGGTGGGAAGAATCTCACCACCATCGAAAAGAATGGTGCAATTAGAACAACGAAAATTCCCGATACAATAATTGAGCCATAAATCGCCCCGACTCCGTACTGTTCACCAATCAAAATAATCGGTGCAATTGCCTGAACCGCACAACCTAAAACAACTGGCAATCCAATTCCAAAAAAGCGATTCATTGTCAATTGCAAAAGCGTCGCAATCCCACACATAAAAATATCAATTGAAACTAAATACGTCATCTGCGCACTATTAAACCCAAGAGCGCCACCAATGAGAAGCGGAACAATAACTGCCCCAGCATACATCGCTAATACATGTTGAAAACCAAGTGCTGCAATTCTCCCTTTACCTAACATCTCTTATTCCCCCTCCACAAAACGAATTTGTTCATTTTCCAGAGAAGCAATCCGCGCTAATGAATAAATCGGATAACCCGTTTTTTCAAGCAATGCCCGCCCTTGTTGAAAAGATTTCTCAATCACAATACCAATACCTAAAACCTCAGCTCCCGACTGTTCTGCCACTTCTAGCAAGCCTAAGACCGCCTGCCCATTCGCTAAGAAATCATCGATAAGTAGAATTTTATCCGAATTGCCTAAGAAATTTTTTGAAATTGAAATATCATTTGTCTCTTGCTTCGTAAATGAATACACGCTGCTCGTATATAAATTTTCCGTTAACGTCAGTGACTTTTTCTTCCTTGCAAAAACAACCGGAACACCTAATTCTAGCCCAGCAAAAACAGCTGGTGCAATGCCTGATGACTCAATCGTTACAATTTTCGTGATTCCCTTATTTTTAAATCGTTCTGCAAATTCTTTTCCAACGGCCTGCATTAAAACAGGATCAATTTGGTGATTTAAGAAAGAATCGACTTTCAATACATTGCTGGGTAAAACAGTGCCTCGTTTTTTGATATGTTCTTCTAACAATTTCACAGTTTGATGACCCCTCTCTGATTTAAAGAGCGCGGGAACGAAAAACGCCCACTACTCATACTAATAATGAGAAGTAGACGTAAAAAAGCGGTATCATTAACCACTCGATATAAAACGTTACTCTCACTCATAGTCCAGTCATTTACGGTAACCGGGTAGAAACTTGCTGTCCATATCACAGCTTTTATATAAGTGATTTTCCGCGGTACAAAACCGCAATATAATCTAGTTATTCCATTATTATAGCTTTCAACAAATCACGGGTCAACCTTATTTTTCAATGAAAACGCCATCACGCCTCATTTAATTTATAAATGAATTCGTAGCGCTCATTTAGTAGTTGAATTAAATAGTCCGGATTTAAGCCCTCGCCTGTCGTCTCCTTTAGAATCTCTAATGGTTTCTTAAGCATTCCATACTGATGCACATGCTCCGTCAACCACTCGCGAATTGGAGAATAATCATCACTAGAAAGAATTCCCGAAATGTTTGGAATCTCCTTGGAAAGCGTAGCAAACAGTTGTGCCGCATACATATAACCTAGCGCATATGACGGGAAATAACCAAAATCCCCACCAGACCAGTGAATATCTTGTAAAATACCATCTGCATCCGTTTTTGGACGAACACCAAGATACGCCTCATATTTATCATTCCAAGCATCACGTAATTCGTCGACACCAATTTCTCCATTCATAATCGCCTTCTCCAACTCGTAGCGAATCATAATGTGGAGCGGGTAAGTCAGCGTATCCGCCTCAATCCGAATCAGCGAACTTTCTGAAAGATTTACTGCACGATAAAACTCCTGCACAGAAACGTCATCAAATTCCGGTGCCGTAATCTCTTGAAAGTCCTTATAATTGCTCTGCCAAAATTCAAAACTCGAGCCTAAAATAATTTCATAAAATAGCGATTGCGACTCATGAATACCCATTGAAGCGCCATTTGCAAGCGGTGTTCCAACCAATTTAGGACTAATATTCTGTTCGTAAATGGCATGTCCACCTTCGTGAATAATGCCAAAAACCGCCATTTTGAAATTCGCTTCATCATAACGCGTTGTAATACGTACATCACCAATATTAAGACCCGTAGCAAACGGATGCACTGTATCATCCAAACGGCCCGCCTCAAAATCAAATCCCATTTTAGCTAAAATACGCTCGCTAAATTTTTTTTGCTTAGCTCTCGATACTTTTTTATGAAGTAGTGTTTCGTCCGGTTGGTAACTTGCGGCTGCTACCTTTTTGCGCAGCATCAAGATCGCGTTCCTTAGCTTGGCAAAAACCTCATCCAAAACAGCGACTGTCATACCCGGCTCATATTGATCCAGTAACGTATCATAAGGATTATCCTTATAGCCCCAGTATTCGACAAAGTGGCGCTTACTCGCTATAATCTTCTCCAAATATGGCTTAAATAACTCATAATCATTCGTTTCACGCGCTGTTGCCCATACCGTTTCTGCTTGCGCTACTAATTTCGTATACGCCTCATATTCATTCGCTGGAATCTTCTTATTTAAATCATATTCCTTCTTACACACTTCCAAAGAGCGACATGTAACATCAAGCAAATTCGCTCTTTCTATCCAAAGACCCGCAATAAAAGCTGCCATTTCCTCTGAAACCTTCATTTTGAAAATTTCACCGCTCAGCGTCCCAATCACTTCCGAACGTTGTGTCGCTCCTTTTTCAGGTGCACCAGTCCGAAGATCCCAATAAACTAAGCTCAGCGCCTCTTCAAATGCACTAATTTTTTTCACATAATCTAAAAATTCCTGTTCTAGTTCTTGTAAGCTCTCCGACATCCTGATTCCCCACTTTCTTTAATCTCTACGCGGCGGTCTTGGGCCCCAATATTGATACAGGTCCGTGCGTAAATAGCCATTATATAGTTTACGTTTCTTTGTTGCTCGTTTTGCGTAAACCTCCTCAAACATTTCATAACTCGTCAACACATAGACAGACCAAGTCGGCATATCTCGATACACCGCACGCATTTCACGATACAATTCTCGAACCGATTCTTCATCCTCCAAACGCTCACCATAAGGCGGATTGGCAACGATAACCCCGTACTCTTTTTCCGTCGTAAAATCAGCTACTTGCATTTGCTTAAATTCAATCACATCTTCAAGCCCCGCCTCAAAAGCGTTCTGCTTCGAAATTTCAATCATGCGATGATCAATATCCGTACCCACTATATCAAGCGGCTGCTCATAATTCGCCGCAGCTTCAGCTTCCAAACGAGCCTCTTTCCAAATATCCGCGGACATCCAATCCCACGTCTCACAAACAAAATCACGACGCAAACCAGGTGCTATATTCCGTCCAATCCAAGCCGCCTCAATCGGAATTGTCCCAGAACCACAAACTGGATCATAAAATGGGCGATCTGGATGCCAACTCGTAAGTAACACAAGCGCCGCAGCCATCGTTTCCTTTAGCGGAGCACCACCTTGACCAACACGATATCCGCGTTTATGTAATCCTGCACCACTCGTATCCAACGTAATCGTAACCTCGTCCTTTAAAATAGACACCTCAAGCTTAAAAAGTGCCCCTGATTCCATCAAGCGTCCCTGTCTACGATACTTCTCACTCAAACGACTCACAATCGCTTTTTTCGTGATGGCTTGACAATTCGGCACACTAAAAAGCGTTGATTTCACTGATTTCCCAGCAACAGGGAAGTTCGCATCAAGAGGCAATAAATCCTCCCAAGGTAACGCCTTTGTCTGTTCAAATAAATCATCAAATGTCGTCGCCTTAAAACGCCCCACGACAATCTTCACACGATCAGCCACACGAAGCCATAAGTTCGCCTTCGCAATTGCCATTTCGTCTCCTTTAAAATAAACTTTTCCGTTATCTACTTCACACTCATAGCCCAGCCTGCGAACCTCTTTTGCCACAATCGCCTCAAGTCCAGCCGCAGCTGTTGCTACTAATTCAAATTCCCTCATAATCGCCATCCTCACCTTATAAAATCTAAAAAAGAGCTGCTCCAAAGGCACACGCTCCTAGTCACACACAGTGTACTAAGTTATGGCATCTCTTAAATCTAAGAAATCAACCATACGTCCGACTTTGAAACAGCCCTCACTTTTTTTAATTCATCCTGATAATAGCGTTTTGTAAGCCATGTTCTGTACTTCTGTGATTACAGGGTCACACAAAAGTGGTAATCATCTATCTGCACATAACGGTGAAGCTATGTACCTCGTCCCTCGTTGTTATTCCTTGGGAAAAGTGCCCCTACCAATATTTGGGTTTCTCGCTCGTGGGGTTTACCTCGTTCCACTTCCACCATTTCTGATGAAACTTCGTCACTGTGGCACTTTCAAGGTTCGAACACCATATCCGAAGACTTAGGTGCGTCACCTGCCGTCAAACCGGTAAACGGAATGCCCTGGCTTATTGTTTGACCAGGCACGATCACTACGGGCAATTTCAGCACCGTGCGAGCATGGACTTTCCTCTGTTTTCATAGGGAAAACAGCAATTACCCAAACGCTATCTCAATCATTCTAACACGTTTATTGATTGTCGTCTAGCTTATTTCCAAAAACATGTTTTTCTAAGTTACTCAAGCGTTTTAGGATATCAAAATTTGTTGTACCAGCAGGTTGTGAATTTTGTTGAAAACTAGGTGCTACTACCGCTTTTGGTGCATCCTCTAATTCCGAACGAAGGCGCAAATTCTCTTGTTGTAGAGCCTCAATTTCTTGTGAAAAAGTACTGTAATCATTAATCACTTTATCTAGAAATTCATCGACATCTTCCGGATTATAGCCACGAAGACCTGTTTTAAATTCTTTTTCTAAAATCTCTTTGCCAGTTAAATTATATTCAAATTGTTCAGAAGCCATTTAACTTCACCTCTATATCTAGTTTCTATATGCTAACGCCACCAAATGCTAAATTCACGTTACATAACTCCATTTTTTCAAAGTTCTGCTCATTTGTCAATTTATAATCCTTCATTTTCAAAAAAAGACACTTAAAAATCAGCATTTAGCGATTCTACAACTTCCTGCAACTCGTAAAAATCAATTAATAAAATCGGATAATCTCCACTCTCAGCATAAGCCTTTGCCTTTTCATAAAAAAACTTAGGCGCACCCTCCCGCTCCGTATCATAAACAAGCAGCGCTCCGTCCGTATGATCCAACACAAACTGATCCTTCAACTGAAACTGACTCGGATTCTCATACTCCCGCTTAGTCACAGCCGCTATGTAATTCGCTGTTCCAACAACCTCATTGTACCATAGTTGATTGCCCTCATTCCAATTACTTTCTTGATTCAAAAACGGCGTCAAAACTGCTAATTTCAAAGCATACTGCTCTTTATTCAACTCAGCAACAACCTCGCCTGCCCAGAGCTCCACGCCCATTTGCCCCGAAATAATCACCCACTCTAAACCATCGTCCATTAATCCCAGCAACCTACGCTTTATCGCCTCTTTAATAAATACCGCTTCCGGCGCATCTCGCTTAAAAATACCCAATTCAAAATTCTTATATCCTGAAACAAAAACCGACTTCATAACGCCTTCTCCAAAACTCGCTTCAACGTATACTCCACCGACTGATAATGATCATTGAAATGTTTGTAAAACGACTTTCCATTAAATGCACTGACTGCAATCATTTGAATATTGTCAGCCACCTGCTCTAATTGCGCCTGCCCAAGATATGTCGGACGCGCCGTATTCACCCACGGAATAACAAGTGCCAACCACTGATCAGATGTTTCCTTCACTGCATCAACAAACGGCTTCATGTCCTTATAAAAATCAAATGTTTGTTGCTCCGCACGATTGGCCAAATAAAGCTCCCAAATAGCCTCATTATGTTCTAACATATTTATTGTTAAATCTTTTATCTCACTCATATAAAACTCATTCCTTCTATATAAAAGTATGAGGATAGCATAACATATTTTATGGCAATAGCCCATTTTTCTAATGAGGGATGTATTAAAAATTACGGTAAAACATCTAAAACAAAAAAAATATTAACCTTTTTCAAAACAAAGGAATCCAATGCGAAGGTACGTTCTGTCTTGCTTTTCGCTATCTCCTCAAATTTTAAGAAAACACTTCTAGGCAGATTTCCCCTATCATTTTCATTTATATTTGTTATAATAGGTTGTAGTCCAAATTAAGAATGGCTAGTTATGCCGTTCTATCGATTCAAAAGAGGTGAAATACGGATGGCCATACGATATCCTAATGGAAAAAAGTATCAGCCGAATACACCTGCTTCCTCCAATGCACAAAAAAAGACGGTCTCTTACGGAAAGCGTGGCATGTCACTTGAACAAGATCTAAACGACACGAATGCTTACTATCTAACTCATGGGCTAGCTGTGATTCATAAGAAACCCACCCCTGTGCAGATTGTTGGTGTTGACTACCCAAAAAGAAGTAGTGCAAAAATCAAGGAAGCCTACTTTAAAACACCATCCACCACGGACTATAATGGTGTTTACCAAGGAAAGTATATCGACTTTGAAGCAAAAGAGACTAAAAATACGAGCTCTTTTCCTCTTAGTAACTTTCATCAGCATCAATTAACTCATATGGAAAGCGTCCTAAAACAAGGCGGTATCGTTTTTGTTATCATTGCTTTTCAAACACTTGGTGAGGTTTACTTTATGCCTTTCGAATGTTTTCAGCCATTTTGGCAACGAATGCTCGATGGTGGAAGAAAATCAGTAACCCATCAAGAATTAAAGCACGTTGCAGACCAAATTCCTTATGGTCTAAATCCGAGGTTAGACTATCTACAGATTATTAAAAAGCATTATTTTTAAAACAGTCGTCCCTCAACATTAAAGGAGAGAAATTTTCTATGGCAGATAAACCGCAGACAAGATCTCAGTACCGCAATAGCCAAATAAAGCAACCTGAGACAAGCAAACCAAAAGGGAAAGGAAAACTTATCACTGGAAATATTTTTAAAGTGATATTCTTTACTGCACTCTTTCTCGCATTTGCAGGCATTGCCGGTGGTGCAAGCGCATTTTATTCGTATGCAAAAGAAGCGCCAAAACTGACAGATTCCAAATTGCGTGACCCTCTTTCATCAAAGATTTTAGATAAGAATGGAGATGTCTACGCAGAAATCGGTAAAGAACGCCGGGAATATATTGAGTATAAAGATATCCCAAAACAGCTAGAAAACGCAGTCTTATCAACGGAGGATTCCCGCTTTTATGAGCATAATGGAATGGACCCAATACGACTTGCAAGTGCAGCAGTAGGTAATATCACTGGTGGCTTTGGTTCCCAAGGTGCTAGTACGTTAACACAGCAAATCATTAAAATGTCCTACCTAGATTACACAAACAAAACACTAGACCGTAAAGCACAAGAAGCGTGGATGGCTATCCAACTTGAACAAAAATATAGCAAACATGAATTGCTAGAAATCTATATCAATAAAGTATATTTATCCGACGGTATCCATGGTATGGAAACAGCCGCCGAGCATTATTATGGTAAAAAACTAAAAGATTTGAATTTAGCACAAACAGCTTTAATCGCTGGTATGCCACAAAGCCCTAACCGTTTTAATCCGTTTGAGAATCCGGATTTAGCGAAAAAGCGCCGCGATATTGTCTTAACATTAATGTATAACAACGATAAAATTTCAAAGTCAGAAATGGAAGCCACTCAGGCAATTCCTATTACAGACGGCTTAGTAGATGAAGCTACGCGTAAACAAAAAACATATGCTTATGATACGTATGTTGATCAAGTTATTGATGAGATTGGTGATAAATACAACCCGTTTACAGACGGCTTAACAATCTACACCGCACTTGATCCAGATGCCCAAAAATATACAGAAAAAATGTTAAACACGAATGAAGTTATTAACTATCCTGATGCGAAATTCCAAGCTGGTGTTGTTGTCATGGATACAGAAACTGGTCGTGTGCAAGCTCTTGGTGGCGGACGTGATACTAGCAAAAAGAAAGTATCGCGCGGACTTAATCGTGCGACCGATATTAAACGTCAACCAGGTTCTACAATGAAACCAATCTTAGGTTACGCACCAGCTATTGAGTACTTAGACTGGTCAACTGCTCATATTTTAGATGATGCCCCGTATCAATATGCCAGTGGACAAGAATTGCGAAACTATGATTCTGGCTACCTTGGAGAAATGTCGATGCGTCGTGCACTCTATTTATCCCGTAACGTCCCTGCCGTGAAAGCCTCAAAAGAAGTTGGCTATGATCGTGCACGTGACTTTGCGAATAACCTTGGTTTAAATTATAAAGAAGTTTACGAATCAACAGTAATCGGTAGTGGTGAAGCTTCCCCTATTCAAATGGCTGGTGCTTATGCAACATTCGGTAATGGTGGTGTCTACAATAAACCACATACTGTTACTAAGATTCTTCTTTCCGATGGCGAAACAGAAGTCAATATGGAACCTGAATCCGTTGTTGCAATGAAAGCTTCAACAGCCTACATGATTAGCGACATGCTAAAAGACGTTCTGACACAAGGTACCGGTACACGGGCAAATGTCCCTGGCTGGAATATTGCCGGTAAAACTGGTACAACAAACTACGATGAAAACATCCGTATCCAAAATGGCATTCCAAGTGACGGTACACCCGATTCATGGTTTGTTGGTTATTCGCCTCGATACACTGTATCGATATGGACCGGCTATGACGAACCAAATAAGAATTACCTATCACCAAGCGAGACACGTATTGCAGCCTATATGTTTAAAGCAACAATGGAGCATCTCGTTTCTGGCGAGAAAAACCCCGATTTCAAAAAACCTAGCAACGTCAATGAGATTCCGGTTATCATTGGTACCAATCCAATTGTACGTGCAGCATCCGGTGCTAGCGGTGGAAACATCTCTTATGAGCTATTCTTAGATGGAACTACCCCATCACGATCAGCTGCTGAGAAGAAAAAAGATACGAAAACAGATGACGAAAAAGCCGCAGAGGAAGCTGCTAAAAAAGCTGCACAAGAAAAAGAAAAGAAAGAAAAAGAGAAGTCTGAATCTGAAAGACTGAAAAAACAACAAGAAGAAGCCGAAAAACAAGCCGCAGAAGCTGAAGCACAGAGAACAGCATTGCAAGCACCTGCTGGTTTAAATGGCTCTTACAACGCAGCTAGCAAAACCATTTCCGCTAGTTGGGCATCCAATGGTCCTGGTGTCACATACGATGTTAGCGTTAATGGTCAAACCCAGAATTATGCTACAACTTCGATTAGTGTAAGTGGTGGCTCACCTGGTTCTAGCGTCGTCATCATGGTTGTTCCAGTAAAAGATGGTAAACGAGGGTCACCAGCAACAACTACAGTTGCTATTCCTGCTGACCCAACACCGCCTGACACATCCACTAATGATGATACTAATGCGAACAATACACCAAACAATGACACAACGACACCACCTCCCGCTAATTAAAATTGGAGGAAAGCCACTTCTGCTTTTGCAGGGTGGCTTTTTGCTATCAAAAAAAACGCATCTCAAGTTGAAATGCGTTCTCTAGATTCCTTTAAGCACTAGCTTCCTTTGTTCTTGTACCAATTCATTTAATTGTTTAAATGCGGGATAACCGTCTGATTTCTCCATAATAAAATGGAGACGTTCCTCTAAATTCATTGGCACAAGTTCCAGTGTTTTCATATGTTTATCAAGCTCATCTAGCTGTACAGGCCTCCTATTGCTCCAAAAAAGCATCGATAGGTAAATACCTAATCCATCACGAATAATCGACGAATCAGGCGTCTCTCTCAATTTAAAGGAGGCATCCAGCTCTTGCACAACATTTCTCCACTGCTTTGCCAATCGTCGACAAGCTTGCTCTGGGTTTGTATGCCACGGCATCTCACCACGGCCTCGTGTATAAAAAAGTTGTTCCTGCCAAAAAGGCAATCCTGTAACAAAAATCGATCCCTCATCTATTTCTTCTGTCGCCACATGAGGTGTTCTAAACAAAGGGTGCACCAATTCTTTCGCATATTGAAAATCAGCCATCAAAACCTCTCGCTTTCGCTTGTTTTTTACCTTCTCGACAAAGGTATAAGAGTGGACATGTAGAACATTCTGGTTTTTTTGCTTTACAGTGGTAGCGCCCGAAGAAAATCAAATCATGGTGTGCGTCCGACCACATTTCTTTTGGTAGCTTTCGCATTAACGTCTTCTCAACTTCGATTACAGAGTCCTTCCAACGACAAATTCCCAAACGTTTAGAAACTCGCTCTACATGCGTATCAACAGCAATTGCCGGAACTCCAAATCCAACAGAAAGCACAACATTCGCAGTCTTTCTACCGACGCCAGGAAGACTTTCCAACTCCGCATGAGTTCGTGGTACTTCACCATCAAATTCCACCATAATTTTATGAGATAGTGCCTGAATATTTTTCGCTTTGTTGCGATACAAGCCTATGGAACGAATATCATTTTCGAGCTCTTCCACCGGCACACTAGTGTAGTCTTTCGGTTCGTGATATTTCTCAAAAAGCGATGCTGTAACACGATTCACTAAAATATCTGTACACTGCGCAGAAAGGACGACGGCAACTAGTAATTCAAATGTATTCTTATGCTCAAGCTCACAGTGGGCGGCAGGAAACATCTCTGCCATTGTCTTGATGCACATCACAGTTTCTTTATTTGTTAACATGTGTTCACCCTTTTCTCTTGTCTAGCCAATCATAAAGTGGAATCGAATTCTCACTTTTCCTCACTCTCGTCACATTGCTTTTATCTGGCGCATTGCTCGCTACTTGTTCATGAAAAGCTGCAGATGCCGCTCGTGCCTGCTCTGGTGTTTTAATATTTTTCCGATTCCAGTTAAGTAAAATTCGATCCATATAGCGAAAACTTAATTTTTGGGAAAGAACAGCTTCTTTTAAAGCCTCACGAATCAACTCTGGGCTATTAAAATCCTGATCAATCCAAGCAGATAACATTTCGGCTTCCATCGGGGATAGCGGTCGTCCGAATTCCTGCTCAAATTGTGAATACAAACTCATTTGTTCTATCTCTTGGAATACGACATTTTGCTCTTGATACATATTCTCGAAAAAAATCATTAACTTCTCCAAAAGCGGATCTAACGTATAGCTTTCTGTAAAAACCTGTTCCCCTTCGTTCACTTGCTTAATCGATATAAAGCGCTTATTCACTAATGCTTGAATAATGCGAAAAGCCTTTTCTGTACTAAGCGTTGTTCGTTCAGCAATTTCTTCCATCGATGGAAAATAGATTCCTTTTTCAAGAAACGAATGTAATTGTATAATAATGACAAATTCTTGCTCATCCATTCCAATTTTGGCGTAATTCTCCACTAATACTTGTGATAGCGTCACATTACCCGCGTTTAACCATTTTTGCATTATTTTATTGTCCATCATGAAACACCTCATTAAAATTATACCACGAAAAACAATAGAAACGTGATGAAAAAACTTTTTTGGGTGATTTTTTGTTTTTTAGTCTACAGAGAAATAATTTTCAAGTATTTTTGGGAGAAAAACAGCCAGTAACCGCACAAAATAATCTTGTACTGTTACTGGCTGTTTGCATTTTTTACTGATTGAGAGATTTTTTATCCAAGATGCTCGATATTTTTACATGCCTATCCATTATGGGTACAATCTGTTCAGCAGTCTTGGGAATGGTATCGTTTCACGTACATGCTCGGTTCCTGAAATCCAAGCAACCGTTCTTTCCAAACCTAAACCAAAACCAGAGTGTGGCACCGAACCGTAACGAGCTAAATCTAAATACCAACTATAAGCTTCTAAATCTAAGTCAAATTCTTTCATACGTGCCTCTAAAATCGCTAACTCGTGAATACGCTCTGATCCACCGATAATTTCGCCGTATCCTTCAGGTGCGATCAAATCGGCACATAGCACGACCTCACTATTGTTCGGATCTTCTGGCATATAAAATGGCTTGATAGCTTTCGGATAATGTGTAATGAAAACCGGCTTTTCAAAATTATCCGCAATAGCCGTCTCGTGTGGTGCCCCAAAATCGTCGCCCCATTCGATATCTTCAAAGCCCAATTTCTTAAGTAGTGTAATTGCCTCTGTATACGTAATACGTGGGAACGGCGCAACCATTTTTTCTAAATGAGAAATATCTCGGCCTAAGCGGTCTAATTCTAGACGGCAATTCTTAAGCACTGCTGAAACAAGAAATGCTACATAATCTTCTTGCACTTTCAAACTATCCTCTAATTTGTAAAAAGCCATTTCAGGTTCAATCATCCAGAATTCAATTAAATGACGGCGTGTTTTTGATTTCTCAGCACGGAAAGTTGGCCCAAATGAAAATACTTTTCCAAATGCCATCGCTGCGGCTTCCATGTATAATTGACCACTTTGAGATAAGAAGGCATCCTCTTCGAAATATTTCGTATGGAATAACTCAGTTGTTCCTTCTGGTGCACTTCCTGTCAAAATTGGTGGATCAATTTTTAAGAACCCTTCCTTGTTAAAAAATTCGTATGTCGCGCGAATAATCTCGTTACGAATTTTCATAATCGCATGCTGACGGTTAGAACGCAACCATAAGTGACGATGGTCCATCAAAAATTCTGTACCATGTTCTTTTGGTGTAATTGGGTAATCCACAGACTCACTAATTACTTCAATCCCCGTTACCGCCATTTCATAACCAAATGGAGAGCGCGCATCTTCGTGAATCGTCCCAGTTATATAAAGACTCGTTTCCTGCGACATCCCTTTAGCTGTATGAAAAAGCTCTTCACCGACCTCTTCTTTCACAACAACACCTTGCATAAATCCAGTTCCATCACGTAATTGCAGGAAAGCAATTTTACCACTAGAACGCTTGTTGCTGAGCCAGCCTCCAATTTTCACTTCTTTATTCACATAATTTCCAGCTTGATTAATCGTAATTTGCATGTTTACACTCCCTAATTTTTCATAAAATCTTTCATTCGATCAAGCGCTTGTTCAAATAGTGCTGGGTCTGTCGCATAAGAAATCCGAACGTAATCTGGCATACCGAAGCCTGATCCTGGCACAACCGCGACAAACGCATCATCTAACAAACTTTTTGCAAACGCATCAACATCGGCAAAACCTTTCATACGCGTCGCCTCTGCTACATCAATAAAGAAGTAAAAAGCCCCGCTCGGTTTTTTCGGTTTAAATCCAGGAATTGACTCTAATACTGGATAAAAGCGCTCCATTCGCTCTTCAAAAGCTTGGTACATACTTTCAGGTACCGTTTGATTGCCATTATAAGCTTCAGCCGCACCATACTGAGCATTCGCTGTTGGATTACTCGTCATATGATCTGCAAGTTTTCCCATACTCGCAATGATTGGCTCAGCAGCAGCGGCATAACCAATACGCCAGCCAGTCATCGCATAAGCCTTCGACACGCCATTAATCACGATAGTCAATTGATACAGCGCGTCGCTTAATGAAGCAATCGACACTAAATCTTTCTTATCTCCATAATATAACTTCTCATAAATCTCGTCAGAAACAACATAGATACCATGTTCCTCCGCCACTTTTCCAATCGCGATAAGTTCCGCTTTCGAATATGTCATGCCTGTTGGATTATTAGGCGAATTAAGCACAATAGCTCTCGTTTTTGGCGTTACAGCCTTTTCAAAATCTTCTGCGGATATCTTGAAATCCGCATCAAAACCTGTCTCTACAAAAATTGGCACACCGCCAGCAAGCTTGATTTGTTCTGGATAAGTTACCCAGTAAGGTACAGGCACGATAACCTCATCCCCAGGATTCAGAATGGCTTGAAAAGCGCAATAAAGCACATGCTTTGCACCAGTTCCAACAAAGATTTGGTTCGGCTTGTATGCTAGTCCCTGATCTTGTTGTAACTTTCCAATAATAGCCTGCTTTAATTCTGGTATTCCCGATGTTGCAGTGTATTTCGTAAACCCTTTGTTCATCGAATCTACAGCAGCATCAATGATGTTTTGTGGTGTATTGAAGTCTGGCTCCCCAGCTCCAAGACCAATTACATCAATACCAGCCTGCTTCATTTCTCTTGCTTTTGCTGTAATCGCAAGTGTTGGCGACGCAGCAATTTCTTGGACACGTTTCGATAGCGGTAGGTCCATGCACGTTCCCTCCTAAGTTCTACAAAGTTTTATAAATTCTCAATTGCTCGGTACCAATCTCCGGTTTCAAAATCTACATCAAAATAATTCAAATTATTATCTTTATCTAAATAGGAAATCTCCCAAATTGGTACCCCTTTATCCATACCAAGTGTCACATTTAAAATCTTAACGGGATTCTTCTCCTGCTTCACCTTAGCAATTGCCTCATCTTTAGAAATACCATCTTTTGCATATTTGACAACCACTGTTCCCTTCTTACTTTTTGGAACCCAAACAATAATATTTTTATTTTTACTGTTCTTCCCAGTCAGCACATAGTACACACCATTAGCACCATTATACAAATAAAAATCCTCTTGTTCTTTCAAATCAACTTTGCCTTCAATTCGTGCAAGTGCTTCCTTCTCATCTGCGCGAACTGGTTTTTGCGCGCTGTAGAAAAAGATGAAAAATCCTGCTATCACCACAACAATTGCAGCAATACTAATCCAAATCCACTTCCAGTAACTTTTTTGATTACTTTTTCGCAACATATCTACTCTCATTTCTATTAGCTTTACGCTGTTGTCGCCTATTTCTAGCCTAGATTCATTATAGCAATACCTTCACGATATTTGAAGCGAAAAAACAGTTATTCAAAAAATTTCTTCACTTCCTCCAATAATTCTAATTCCTTCCCTTTTATAATTGGGACCTCTGGAATCGAATGCAAAAACGTTTTTCCAAAAGTAGTCGTATCTACTCTGTTATCAAAAACAAAAACAATTCCACGATCTGTCTCTCTGCGAATCAATCTTCCGAATCCTTGCTTGAAACGTAGCACAGCCTCTGGTAAAGAGTATGTCTGGAATGCATTTAAACCCATTTTTTTGCGCAAAGCAATCTGAGCTTTCGTATAAGAATCTTCAAGTGGCGCGAATGGCAAGCGAACAATAACTAGACACGATAAATCGTCTCCTGGAATGTCCACTCCCTCCCAGAAACTCATCGTTCCTAGTAAAATAGCCTTATCAAAAGCGAGGAATTGTTTTGTTAAGCGGGCAGGGCTTCCAGACGATACACCTTGAGCTAAAATACGGTATTCTGCAATAGACGCATCCTGACTCATTTTCCGATATGTTTTTTGAAGCATCTCGTGAGCCGTAAAGAGCACTAACATACGGCCCGATGTTTCTCTCGCAATCGCGCTAAGATACAAAGCTAGCCTACTTGTATATTCCTCCACAGGTGTTCCTTTTACAGGTAACATGTCAGAAGGAATAAGTATCCGCGCATTTTCCTTATAGCAAAATGGTGATTTTATTTGCTCCGTAACAATGTCCTCATCAAGCCCCAGTTCCTTTCTAATATAAGTGAAGGAATCATCTACCGTCAATGTAGCAGATGTCAAAACAACCGATTTTTTAGCATCAAAAAAGTCCTTCTGTAGCGTATGATTCACCTGCACAATATTAGCTCTAAGTCGCACACTGCTCAGCGCTTTATTCCGGTCAGCCTCAATATAAAGCATCATCGCCTCTTCCTTTTCATAAAGCATGCGAGATAATTGATTTTCAGCACGTTTCCAGTCTAACACAAACGAATAAACCTCTTCTATGAACACGGACTCTCCTTCACTAAATTTGTCCGCCTCGCGTTTCCCATAAGCCAAAACATCATCAAGTGTCAAGCTAACTTCTTTCATAAGCAGGTATACTTTCTCGCCAGCAAAAAATAATGCAGTATCCAATTTTTCATCGATTACATTCTCGACCAATAGTAACTCCGTCGTATTTTTGTTCGCCTTTAATAACTTCTGCGCTAACAATAAAAATAGTTCCTCTAATGCTTCTTCCAATTTTAATATCGCAATCTCAATATCAAAAAGTTGGTGTTTTTCGGGAAACATCATTTCTAAGCGTTTTAACATGGCTTCTTTCCCAAGCGTACCTAAACGATTCATGAAAAACTTCATTCGGCGATAAGAAAAAACGAAACTCTGTTGTGCCCTCGCTGCATCCGTGAAATGATGTGCCTCATCAATGATTGCATACTCATAATCTGGTAGCCATTTCCCACCACCAAAATGATCCTGCAAAAGTAACGCATGATTCACGATAATTAAGTCCGCTGCTTTTGCTTGTTTCTGATTGAATAAGTAAAAATCATATGGCAACCAAGGATCTTTTTGCGGGGATAAAAACCAACCCGTATGCTTCATTCGATTCCAAAAAAGTTGTCCACCACTAGATAAATTCACCTCGCCAATATCCCCTGTTGTTGTCTCTGTCAGCCAAACAAGCAACTGCATCTTCGTTAACACAACGTCATACGTCTTATCCATCTCAGATAGTAACTGTTCAAATTTAAATAGATTGATATAGTGATCTCTTCCTTTTAAAACGACAGCCTTTACATCAAAATGAGTCAATGCAGTAAGTAGCGGGATGTCCTTATGAAAAATTTGAGACTGTAAAAGATTCGTATATGTACTAATCACGATCGGAATTTGATGCTCCTTCGCAAAATAAATTGCTGGTAAAGAATATCCTAGCGTTTTTCCAATCCCCGTTCCTGCTTCAATAAGCACGTTAGCTTCATTTTTCCAAGATGCCATAATTGTATCCATCATCAAAAATTGGCCTGTTCGAGGTGTTAATGTTTCATTTACCGCTTGAAAAAGTGCTATTTTCTCCTCCTCTGAATTAGGATAGCACACATTATCCGCTCGACTATATTGCACTTCTTGTATGCTTTTTTGCCGAATCACAATCCCTCTATATTCTGTCCATTTTGTATCTAGCGCCGCCAATTCACGCTCTTTTCGCATCTCTATTTCAAAGAGTAGTTCCGCAAGATAACCAGTCAAATGCTGCGATAACGTTGTCAACTTACGAATAGTCGCTAACGGTAATGTCTCTAACTTCTCTAAAAACAGTAATAAGAGCTCCGCCGTAACACGCGCATCACTATCAGCTCGGTGTGGGGCATCGTGGCCAAATCCGAATTCATCAGCTAAGTCTTGAAGTTTAAAGCTATCAACAGTTGGATACATAATTCGCGCCAATTCCACTGTGTCTAAAAGCTTCATTTTTAATGGCGCTTCACCAGCTTCACGCATCTCCTTTTGAAGAAATGTCCAATCAAAATTCACATTGTGGGCAACAAAAATGCCACCATCAATCAATGCATGAATAATGGAAGACACATCTTCAAAAAGAGGCGCGTCTTTCACATCTTTATCTGATATACCTGTCAGTTCTTTAATAAAAGGAGGAATCCGCTTTTCTGGATTTAAAAACGTGGAAAACTGGTCTATAATTTCGCCTTTCTCAACAATACAAGCCGAAAATTGAATAATCTTATCTGCCTTATTCGCCTGATTCCCAGTAGTCTCCAAATCTACAACAATGTATCTTTTATTTTTCATGCTTATCCCCCCACTTCCTGACTAGGCAACCAGTATCACCGTATCACAATACCGTCTGTGCTTTTTCCTCTGGTAATGTCTTTACAATCTCGTTATCATCATTTAAAACTACAATCTTAGGTTGATGACTCGCTACTTCTTCTTCTGAAAAAATACCATACGCCATAATAATAACTGTATCCCCCACTTGAGTCATCCTAGCAGCTGCACCATTCAAACAAATAATACCACTATTTCGTTCACCTGGTATAATATATGTCTCCAAACGTGCACCATTATTATTGTTTACAATCTGCACCTTCTCATTCGGCAACATATCGACAGCCTCCAGAATGGCCTCATCAATCGTGATACTTCCAACGTAGTTCAAGTTGGCTTCCGTCACTGTGGCTCGGTGAATCTTACCATACATCATCGACCGCATCATGTCAGACACCTCCTATTATTTCATTATCAATAAGTCTAGCTTTGGAATATTGAACACAAACGGCTATCACAATTGGCTTTTCCCAATCTTCAATAGCTTCAAACGATGGATACTGGTACATATCCAAATAAACAATCTTTTTATGCGACCCATTCCGATTAATAATAGTTCTGATATTTGCCAAAATACTAGCCTGATCACGCAATTCTACAACCTCATTTCGAGCCTTTAAAAGCGCTTCATGAATAGTCGCTGCCTCTTTACGTTCTTGCTCCGTCAAATAAACATTCCGCGAACTTTTAGCCAGTCCATCTTCTTCTCTAACAGTTGGAATAACTCGAATAACTAGTGGAAAAAAATAATCGGCCACAAAATCTTGAACAACAGCAACTTGTTGCGCATCCTTCTGCCCAAAATAAGCACTATCCGGTTGCACAAGGTGAAAAAATTTCGCTAAAACCGTTAAAACACCGTCAAAATGTCCTTCACGAAGCGCGCCATCTAATACAGAAACCCTCCTCTTCGCGCGAATTGCCGTCGTTAAACTGTCAGGATACATCATCTCTACAGATGGCAAAAATAAAATATCAATATCATTTTCCTCTGCAAGACTTTTATCTCGCAACTCATCACGCGGATAACTTCCAAAATCTTCCGTTGGTCCAAATTGCGTTGGATTGACAAAAATACTCATGACAACCACATCATTTTCCTCATTAGCAGCTTTAGCAAGAGCTAAATGTCCTTCATGCAAATAGCCCATTGTTGGTACAAAGCCAATCGTTTGGCCATTCTTTTTGTGTGAAGCAATTGCCAATTTTAATGTTTCTATGTCGCGTATGATTTTCATCTCATTCGCCTCCATATAAGCCTTGTAATGTCTCTTCGCTCATCGTGAATGTATGTTCCAATGCAGGAAAAATGCCAGATTTAACGTCACGAACGTAGCTTGAAAGTGCATCATGAATGACACTGTCCACATCACCATAGGTCTTTACAAATTTAGCCACTCGATTTGTACCATATTGAATAATGTCATGATAGACAAGTACTTGACCGTCCACATCTGCGCCTGCACCAATACCAATCGTTGGAATTGAAATGGTCTTGGCTACTTCTTTTACCAGTTGTCTTGGAATGGCTTCTAGCACAAGCGCGATAGCTCCAGCATCCTCGGCCTCTTTCGCCTGCCTTAACAAGTCTTGTGCAGCTTCTTTTGATTTCGCTTGTACTTTATAACTTCCCGTCAATCCAACTGTTTGTGGTGTCAAACCTAGATGAGCAACAACAGCAACTCCTCCCGCACTCAGATGCGATATTTTCGTGAATACATTGCCTGCGCCTTCTAATTTAAGCGCATTGGCTCCCGTTTCTTGAATGATTTGGCGAGCATTCCTAATCGTTTCTTCTACCGAACCGTGGTAACTCAAGAAAGGCATATCCGTAACAATAAATGTATTTGGTGCACCACGCCGAACAGCTTTCGTGTGATGAATCATGTCAGCAACCGTTACAGGAATAGTAGAATCGTACCCCAAAACAACCATCCCTAGAGAGTCTCCCACAAGAATCATATCAACCTTTGCTCTTTCAGCATTCTTGGCAGAAGGATAATCGTAAGCTGTGACCATCGTTATCTTTTCTTGTTCTTTTTTCATCTGCACAAAATCAACAGGTTTTTTCATTTCAATCTACTCCTTTTGTCTCTGTCCATAATGGATCAAAGCAAAATATTTTTAATCAAAGAAAACATGTACCATTCTTATTCAGATACAGCCAATAGTTGCTTTCCTCCTTGCTATAGTATCATATTTCAGGCTGTTTCGAAAGTTCTTAAGCTGGCTACTATAAAGAAAAGAGCGTATATCACAACACGCCGTGACATACGCTTCTCGCTCTCTATTCGTATTTTTCAAACCACGATTTCAAAGCTGCCTTGTCGTCATTGCCATCGTAACGTGCAATTTCCTTGCCATTTTCTAGGTAGAAAATAACCGGAACTGTTTTCACTTTCATATCTTGTAAAAATACTTTTGTCTTATCCTCTTCTTTTTCTCGCGCAGCATCTGTATCAAAGTAAGCTAAACGCATATCCTTATCCTTCAAAACGCTATCTAAAGTAGGTTGAAAAGCTTGACAGTCTGGGCAAGTTGGTCTGCCAATATAAACAAAACCACTCTCTTTATTGTCCAGTTTTGCTTGAAATTCGGCTAATGTTATCTTATCCAATTGTTTGCTGTCCTCTGTATTTTTACTACCACACGCCGCTAGCAATAAAAAAATACCTACCATGCTTATTAATAATAATTTCTTCATTATTGCTTAAATCTCCTCTTCTTAGATTGGTAAAATTAAATGAATATCTAATGGTTCTAATTCAAATAAATACATATCTGGTGGATTTGCTAATTCTGCACCTAAACGTAAGTAAAAATCTACAGTATTCCGAACAGGTGTTGCAGAAATATATAACTCTTTTGCACCAAGTTCTTTAGCCTCTTGCGAAATAATATCGATAAGCCTTCTACCAAGCCCCTGTCCCCGGTAATCATGACTAACATATAACATATCAAGTTTCATTGTTTTACTATCAATTAAGTAACTTTCTAAAGATACTAATCCTACTAGCACATTTTTCTCGTAAGCTCCAATAATGATGCCATCCCGGTCAAAAAGGGATTGTAATCGTTGTTCATAGATAGTCAATTCACTTTCTAACCAACCACTAATATCGTAATACTCCTTCACTAATTGTAGCGTTTGATTCTTCATGTAGTACACTTCTTCTACTAGTTCTTTGCGATCAATCATCCTTAACTGAGATAATTCCTCACGAACCAACCATTTAAACTCCATTCGCCAGCTCTCCTTTTACGCTATTTTTTCTTAGTATAACTGACTACTTGTCAAAAGAAAAAATGCTAAAAAAGGAATTTAACTCAATTCTTGTTAGCAATCGGTTGGTTCTATCACCTGCGTCTCATTTTTTTGAGGCCTTCCATGTTTTTTGACGCTCCATTACCAATTAAAAAAAGAATTTACTATCCTAGCGAAATATCTGCGGAATAAATTGCATGCTCTTCTCCTACAGCGTCTTGAACAATCAGCACACCAGCATCTGATATCCCTTTGACAGTCCCCCGAATCTCACCTTTTAATGTCTTCGCTACAATTTTTTCACTAAAAGGAATGGCTCGTACTTCCCATAATAACTTGATTGGCGCAAAACCTTGATCCAAGAACAGCTTGTAGTATTTCTCTAGTTGAGCAACGATTTCGCCATAAAGCGCTCCCCTAGAAACTGGATGCCCAACTAGAATAGCTAGCGAAGTTGCTTTATCGCGTAATTCTTCGGGGAAAAATGCTTGATTAACATTAATTCCTGTCCCGATGATAATCGCGTTTACTTGCTCTGCTTCTGCTTGCATTTCTGTTAAAACGCCACATACTTTACGCTTATTAATATAAATATCATTTGGCCATTTAATCTGTGGTTCTAATCCTGTTGTATTCTCAATCGCCTCTGCAACAGCTAGCGATGCAATAAACGTGAACTGAGGGACTTGTTGCATTGGGATTTCAGGCTTTAGAATCGTACTCATCCAAATTCCGGTTCCTTTTTGTGAATTCCAAGGTCTTGCTAGACGGCCCTTACCAGCAGTTTGTTGATCCGCAATAACAACAGTCCCGTCCACTGCACCTTCACCAACTAGTTGATGGGCGATGATTTGTGTAGATGTCACTTCTGGATAAAAGGCCACTTGCTGACCAATAAATTCAGTTTTAGCGCGAAAATAAAGCATATCCTCCGTAAAAATTTCTGCAGCGGGTTTAATAGCATAACCACTTCCGCGCTTTGCCTCAATATCAAAGCCAGCTTTTTTTAATTCTTCTATCTGCTTCCATACAGCTGTTCGGCTACAATTCAGTGCATTTGCAATCTCTTGCCCTGAAACTAGCCCGCCGTCAGCTAATCGAAATACATCTAATAATTTACGCCGATTCGTTGATAACATGCTCCACCCATCCTTTAATATCAGCTTGTGTGTTTTTGACTTTCAATTCAATGACCGCTTGATCCAGTTTCGCTAATAACTCTTTTAGCCACGGACCTCCTTTTTTTCCGGTCCATTTCATCACATCATCACCACTCGCATTAATTTCGCTACGTGATTGCACGGGAAGCGATTCAAACCGCAACTTTAAAGCACCCCAATCTGTCTCACTCGCCCGAACAAATCGTGCTTTTTCAATCAATTCCACCGTATGCATTCCGGTAGCAAATAATTCATAATCACTCCACTCTTGCTTATCGGCTAAATCGTAAGCCTTTGCTACTGCTCGAATTAATTTAGTTGGCAATTTCCAGGCGCGCAAAAAAGAAGGGACATTATCTGGTTTAACAGCTAGTGTGACGGCAAGCCACATTGTCTCATCATCGCGAATAGCAGCTAAATTCCAAGCGCCCAAACTACGAATCGCCTCGCCATGATTGTTAAAACCGGGCAAATAAGGCAACATATCGAGATTGGTGATTAATGGTAATGCAACTTTAACCGCCTCACCTCGCATCAATTTTACAAACTCAACAGCAATTCTTTCTATCGCTATGTTTTTTAAAAGGGCTATATTTTGTTGCATTGCCTCATATGTACGCCTTTCCAGCGAGAAACCTAACTGGCTCACAAAACGAACACCGCGCATCATTCGCAGTGCATCCTCATGAAACCGTTCCCAAGGCTCACCAACTGCTCGAATTTGTTTATTCATCATATCTTTTTGACCATCAAATGGATCGATGAAACGACCGTCAAGCCCCATCGCAATAGCATTCATTGTAAAATCACGACGCTCTAAATCTTTCTCCAATGAGCGAATAAAAACCACCTCATCTGGGCGCCTGAAATCGGCATACGTCCCCTCTGTCCGAAATGTCGTAATTTCATATATTTCACCCGCTTCTAACACAGAAACCGTTCCATGCTCAATCCCCGTATCAAAAGTCCGCATGAAAACTCGCTTCACTTCTTCTGGAAAAGCGCTCGTCGCGATATCAATATCTGCTACATCTCGTTCTAGTAACGTATCGCGTACAGAGCCACCGACAAAATAAGCCTCAAAACCAGCCTGCTCTAGTTTCGCTAAAACAGGCACAGCCTTCTTAAAAATTTCTTTCATTCGTAAACTCCTATTCCTCGTTGCGTCTTAAATCGCGCCAATCCATAAACCCTTCCTGCAAACCGCGCAATAAAACTTCCGCTGTTCCGATATTGGTCGCAAGTGGAATCTCATAAACATCACATAATCGAATAAGCGCTGTCACATCAGGTTCATGCGGTTGCGCTGCGAGTGGATCGCGTAAGAAAATCACCAAATCCATCTTGTTCTCTGAAATTCTAGAACCAATTTGTTGATCGCCACCAAGAGGTCCTGACTGAAAGCGGTGTACCGAAAGCCCAGTTGCCTCCATAATCCGCAAGCCAGTCGTTCCAGTCGCGAATAAAGTATGCGGCTCTAAGATGATTTTGTAAGCAAGTGTTAGCTCTATCATCAATTCTTTTTTACGATCGTGTGCGATTAAGGCAATGTTCATGTGTTAACCACTCCTCATCAAATTAAATTTTCTAAACCATAAACTAGCGTATCCAGCTCAGCCGTTTTACGAATCGAAAAAGCAACGCCTGACATGAAAGAAATCCGGTCGTAGGAATCGTGGCGAATCGTGAGACCTTGGCCTTCTGCGCCGAACTGCACTTGCTGATGTGCAATCAAGCCTGGTAAACGCACGCTATGAATACGCATTCCTTCATAATCCGCGCCACGAGCTCCCTGCATTATCTCCTCTTCTCCCGCAGCACCTTGTTGCTTCGACTCACGAACTTCCGCTATCATCTCCGCCGTTTTAACAGCCGTACCACTTGGCGCATCTAATTTGTTATCGTGATGAAGCTCCAATATTTCTACATCTGGGAAATACTTCGCTGCTTTTTGTGCAAACTGCATCATAAGAACTGCTCCAACTGCAAAATTTGGCGCAATAATCGCACCAATTTTTTTCGAGGCGGCGAGCTCTGTTAATTCTGTAATTTGTTCAGGCGTAAAACCAGTCGTACCAACGACGGGACTCACACCATGCGTTAATACTAATTTCGTATTAGAATAACCAACTTTTGGTGTCGTAAAATCAACCACTGCATCTAATTTCACACTCGTCAGCAGCTTTTCCAAGTCACTAAATACCGGTACATCTAGATTTGAAAACCCAGCAATCTCATTAATATTTTTCTCTTGTGGCGCATGGTCGAGTACTGCCACAAGTTCCAAATCAGCTTCACGAAGGACCGTTTTCACAACTTCATGTCCCATTCTACCTTTAAAACCTAATACTGCTACTCTCATTTATTTGTCCTCCTTCTTGGTCCATCTATCGGCGTCACGTTCCTTGAACTTCTTCATAACCGTATCGTGAGCCTCTTCTAAGCTAATATTTAGCGAATTTGCCATACAAATGAGAACAAATAAGACATCTCCGAGTTCAGCAGCAACCGTATTCTCAGGTTCGCTAGCTTTCTTCGGTTTTTCACCGTAATAATGATTAATCTCACGCGCAAGTTCCCCTGTTTCCTCTGTCACACGCGCCATCATCGCTAAAGGAGAGAAATATCCTTCTTCAAATTGACCAATAAACGCGTCTACCTCATCTTGCAATTGTTGCATCGTTTTTGCCATGCTTTGTTTCGCTCCTTTTGTGGTAAACTAACGTAAGGCTTTATTTATCCACTTTACGTCTGCTATAATCATTATAGCTAAGAAAGCCTTGCTACGTCTACAAAAAGGGATTTATACATACCTTTCTAGTAATTCTAAAACAAGGAGTGATGAACTTTGTGGCAAGTTGTTCGTGTAAAAAATATTGTATTCATCTTACTCGGAACGACGATTTATGGATTTGGACTTGTCAACTTCAATATTGCGAATGATCTTGGCGAGGGAGGGCTGACGGGTATCACCTTGTTGCTCCTACATTTCGTAGGTATCGATCCCGCGTATTCGAATCTTATTTTAAATATTCCGCTCTTTTTTATCGGTTGGCGTATTTTAGGGAATCGGGCGCTTATTTATACGATCGTCGGAACAATTGGATTGTCACTGTCCTTATGGGTTTTTCAGCGTGTTCCTTACCGACTTGATTTGCATGACGATCTTTTACTCGTAGCACTTTTTGCTGGTGGCTTTACTGGAATCGGGCTTGGATTTGTCTTCCGGTACGGTGGGACAACAGGTGGTAGTGATATTATCGCCCAAGTACTGCACCGAAAAAAAGGCGTGAGTATGGGAAGAACTCTATTCGCCGTTGATGCTATTGTTTTGGCGCTTTCATTGTCTTATTTAGATGTTCGCCAAGTGATGTATACGCTTGTTGCGGTTTTCATTGGCGCTCGCGTGATTGACTTTATGCAAGAAGGAGCCTATGCTGCCCGTGGTGCACTGATTATTTCTGCCCATAATGACAAGATTGCTGAAAATGTTATGCTAGCGATGAATCGTGGCGTGACAGTACTTGAAGGGCGTGGAGGCTTTTCAAAAAAAGAACAAGATGTGTTGTATATTGTTGTCGCTAAAAATGAAATTGTGCAGTTGAAAAATATCGTCAACGCTACCGATCCACATGCTTTCGTTTCCGTTTCTGTTGTCCATGATGTGATGGGCGAAGGGTTTACGTTAGATGAGAATAAGAATCCTTTAGTTTGAAAAGCGAAATGCTGAAACAACCCGTTTAGCCTTGACAGAAATTATTAGGGGGCTTCCGAAAGAGTCCTCCTTTGACTTTTTCGGAGGCCACAAAATTTTCGAGAGGCTGGCTGTTGAAGCTGGATCCGGAGGCGCTGAACATGATGCAACCCATGGATTACATGCTCACTTCTTTCTCATACATAGTGAGGCTCTAATTCAACTAAGGACGCTTCTCAAGTGCCTCAACAATAACTGCGTTTCACTATTAATTCTATAATATAGGCCTTATTTAACGTCTAAGAGCCACTGATGGATTACATGCTCACTTCTTTCTCATACATAGTGAGGCTCTAATTCAGCAAAGGACGCTTCTTAAGTGCCTCAACAAAGGAGCCTAAACCCATGGAAAAAATACTCATTGTAGAAGATGATCCAAAAATCGCAACTTTATTACAAGATTATTTACGTAAATACAATTTGGACGCCCATATTACAACTGATTTTGACGATGTGATGCCACTTTTCGAAGAACTAAAGCCCCACCTTGTCTTACTTGATATTAATTTACCTAAATATGATGGATACTTCTGGTGTCGCAAAATTCGCGAAACTTCAACCTGCCCTATTATCTTCATTTCAGCACGAGAAGGGGAGCTAGACCAGGTCATGGCCCTTGAAAATGGTGCCGATGATTACATCACTAAGCCGTTCTCCTATCAAGTCGTCATCGCAAAGGTTCGTGCTCAGCTTCGACGCGTCTATGGCGATTTTGCCAACCAATATCAGGAGCCTGAATTTCACGAAGGCACACTTTCCTTTTACCCGCTAAAATTCACAATTGAACGCGCTGGCAAAACACTCGAGCTTAGCAAAAATGAGGCCAAACTACTCGAAGTCATTTGGCGAACTGCTCCAAATGTTGCAAATCGCGATCTCCTTTATGAAGAAATTTGGGATGAGGTAACATTTATCGATGACAACACACTTAGTGTCAATGTTGCTAGACTTCGCAAAAAGCTACTAGATCTTGGTGTTCGAGATTCAATTAAATCTGTTCGTGGCTACGGTTATCAATGGGTCTATAAGGAGGAATCTTGATGCGCTTATTTCTTCGTAGTCATATTTCTCTCCTATTATTCACACTTATTCTTGCACTCGCAACAGTAGGTTTATTCTGGCTAGATGGTTACAAAAACACTCGCCTCATTATCTACGTCTTATTTCTATGGATAACTCTTAGTATATTTTTCTTAGCTATTCGTTACGCGGGATATCGCCGTGTTTATAAACGGCTAGAACAAGCAGATATCGTAGCCTCCGAATTCCATCTAGACGAAGGTTCATCATTTAGCCGAGCTTTCGAATCTTATTTGGCTAAGCAATATCATGCCTATCAAATCGACTTACAGAAATGGCGAGCCAAAGATGCGGATCGCAATATTTTTATCAATCAGTGGGTGCATCAGATGAAAACACCTGTATCGGTTATCGAATTAATGACACAAAACCAATCTGATCCAACGCTTCGAAGTATTCAGGAAGAAACTGATCGCATCCAACAAGGGCTTGAGACTGTCCTTTATACGCTAAGGCTTGAGACATTCGAAAATGATTTCGTGGTTGAGCGCACAGATTTAAAAACACTAGCGTCCGAGGCCATCAACGAACATAGACGGCTATTTATTAGACAGCATCTTTATCCAAAAATCCAAATTGATTCTGATCTCTTTCTAGAAACAGATAAAAAATGGTTTGTTTTTATGTTAGGACAGCTTCTATCCAATGCGATTAAATACTCCCCCGAAAAAGGCAGTAATATCGAAATTAAAGCCACGAAAGAAGCTCGTGAATATGCCTTATCCATACGTGACTACGGTATCGGTATTGAAAAAGCTGACCTCGCGCGTGTATTCCGTCCTTTTTTCACCGGAGAAAACGGTCGAAAATTTCAACAATCAACAGGAATGGGACTTTTCCTCGTATCAGAAATATGTAACAAACTCGGTTATCA
The DNA here is from genome assembly GCF_963575615.1 of Listeria rocourtiae subsp. hofi. Classification (NCBI taxonomy): domain Bacteria; kingdom Bacillati; phylum Bacillota; class Bacilli; order Caryophanales; family Listeriaceae; genus Paenilisteria; species Paenilisteria rocourtiae. Next base: position 93,814 of record NZ_CAUYTL010000001.1, read on the forward strand.
AATTTCCATTGAGTCTGAAATCGATGTCGGCACAACTATCCTGATTCGTATACCAAGTAGCAATTAAACTTACAGCAACGTAAGATTTTGTCATAAGAATCGATACAAACCTGCCTGCTTTATTTGCTACACTAGCCCTATCAACAAATAAGGAGGTCTTGTTATGACGCTTTTAAAAGTAGAGCAAGTCAACAAAATATATACAGGGAACGTGCAGTATCAGGCAATTTCTAATTTAGATCTGGCCGTGGAAAAAGGTGAATTTGTCGGGATAATGGGTCCTTCAGGGAGTGGAAAAACAACATTGCTTAACATGATTGCCACGATTGATCCACCGACTAGTGGCACGGTGCAAATCCATGACGCTAATCCATATACCCTTTCGTTTGATAAACTAGCAGAATTTAGACGGAAGGAGCTTGGCTTCATTTTTCAATCCTTTAATTTATTGGATACGCTGACTGTGCGTGAAAATATTTTGCTACCACTCACATTGGATGGTACGCCACTCGCGACAATGAATGAAAAACTGGCTATTATCGCAGAAAAATTGGGTATCACAGCAATTTTAGATAAACGAACCTATCAAATTTCAGGAGGAGAATCGCAACGAACAGCTGTCGCACGCGCCGCGATTCATGAACCGAAGCTATTTCTAGCCGATGAGCCTACTGGTAATTTGGACTCTAAAAATAGTGAAGAAGTCATGCAGCTTCTAAGCCGACTAAACAAAGAAGAAGAAGCGACTATCTTGCTCGTAACACATGATCCACAAGCAGCTTCTTATTGCGATCGTGTTGTCTTTATTAAAGATGGTTCGCTATACAATGAGATTTATCGTGGAGATAATACGGCTGTATTTTATCAACACATAATGGACACATTGACGCTACTAGGAGGAAAACAGCATGTCATTCCGCCAGTTCGTCATTAATAATGTTCGTCGTAATCCGAAAGTTTATGGCCCTTATTTCTTTACTAGTTTTTTCGCAGTAATGATGTTTTTCACCTATGCTTTGCTAATTTTCCATCCCGAATTTAAAACAAATATTGATTCTTCCAGTGATACAATGAGCTATTTCGCCATGGTAGGGTTTCAAATATCACAAGTCATTATCGTCATTTTCTCAGCGTTCGCGATTTTTTACGCTGTTAGTACGTTTTTAAAAACGCGAAAAGCAGAGTTTGGGCTCTTACTTATTCAAGGAATCAACAAGAAGCAACTTGTTAAATTAATTTTTTGGGAGAATATGCTAGCCGGGCTTTCTGCAGTTATTTGTGGCGTTATCTTTGGCTTTATTTTCTCAAAAGTAATTTTACTAGTCTGCTCTAAAATTTTAGCGTTAACAGAAACATTACCCTTTTACTTGCCATGGAAGCCGATTTTACTTACAATTGGTATTTTTGGACTTCTATTTCTTATCGTTTCCTTCGTGACGTCTTTTACAATTCGTGTCAACAATCTAAAAGCGCTACTCCTCTCACAGAAAGAACCTAAAAAAGAAATAAGAGCAGCGTGGTATATCGCGCTCCTTGCTTTGGTACTAACTTTCACAGGATATGGCATTGTACTTTTTTTCACAAATCGGGAATACTTCTCTCTCACTCCAATCTTTATTGGCGTCATTCTAGTCGTGGTTGGGACGTATTTCTTATTTAGCCAGTTGCTTGTTTTTGTGCTAACACGTTTGCGGAAGCGCCAATCGTTCTTTTTCAAGCGAACTAATTTGCTTACTTTTTCTGAGTTGATTTATCAGATGCGCGATAATGTCAGCACCTTTTTTATTGTAGCTGTCATTTCGGCAACTGCAATTACGGCGATGGGAACAAGCTCAGCGATTGGTAGTAGCGGGATTGCAGAAATGTCAGAAAACCCTTATGCGATTACCTATACAGCTTTTGGACAAGATAAAGTTCACCCCGATATTATTTCATACACAAAAAAGCTGCTTCAACAAGATGATACACGCACTTATAAACAAGCAAATGGTCATCTTTTTACTGTGGTCAATGCCAACAACAATAAAAGTTTCACTTTCTTATCTGTCGAGGACTACAACGAGTTGATGAAATTAAGAAATGAGAAAGAAATCCAAATCCCCGTCGGCAGTGTGGCTTTACTTCCCAGCCTAAACTTTAATCCTAGAGAAGGGATACCGAAAAGCATGACGATTCAACTAGAAACTACAAAAATAACGCTGCCCGTGGACCGAGCAACGCCAATTAATCGCTTTTTGTCTAATTATGAGAATATAATGTTAGCTAATAAAGCGGATATTGATACGATATGGAAAACTGCGCAAAAAGCTAACAAAAATCCGGATGAGAATTTTAATTCTATTCAGGCTTATAGTATTTTCCATACCAATGATTGGGAAGAGACAGCGGTCATTGGAAAGAAACTCCAAACTTATATTGGAGATTGGAATACTAAAAACCAAGACACCGAAACAGGAGAATATACCAATTTTGAATCACTCGCCCTGCAATGGCAAAACATACAACAACTAAACGGCATACTTCTCTTACTCACTGTTCTTTGCGGTGCTGTATTCTACACATTTTCGGCAGGTTTCATTTACTTACGCCTGCATAGCGATTTGAAACGAGACGAGCAGCAATACAAAATGCTCTTCAAAATTGGTTTAACTAAACAGGAATTGCATAAAATTGTAGCAAGGCAGTTACGTATTATGTTCTTCTTACCACTTTTTGTAGCCGTTATTCATTCACTTGTAGCATTCGTTGCACTACAAAATTTACTTGATTTCAATATTTGGCAAAATGTTGGTATCGTGATTGGCATTTTCATTGTTGTTCAAGCTATCTATTATTTCTTCGTGAAATGCCAATACTTGAAACAGCTTCGTCGCATCATGAAGTAATAGCATTATTCGGATCAAAACCGGTAATATCTGTTTTCGGTGTCTTCCCTTGAATCAAATCAACAAGAATTTTGGCAACATAAGGCCCTGTTGTGAGCCCCGATGAGCCCAATCCATTCGCTACAAAAATATGCTTGGCAGTCGGCAAGGCTCCAATAACTGGCGTGAAATCTGGTGTAAACGGTCGTGTACCTACCCGGATTTCCGCCAATTTTGCATTTTTCACAGCCGGAGCAAAACGCGCAACTTCTGTTATAATTTCTATCGTAGCCGCTTTGGTTGCTTCTAAATCAAATCCACCTTCATTCTCGTGTGTAGCTCCGATAATCACTCGACCATCGTCAAATGGCACAATACTTTTGGCACTTGGTGGCAATACGACCGGCCAATCATTTGTATCCGTATCCTCCAATTGAAGATGTAATAATTGCCCTTTTTGCGGATGAATCGCAGCTTTTAAACCAATCGGTTGTATTAATTCTGGCAACCATGCACCAGCTGCGAGAATGATTTTATCAGCAAAGATTGTCTGATTTTCCGCTATGACTACAGTCGACTCCCCTTGCTGTTTGAGATGTGCCTTAGCGCGAATAATTTTGGCACCATATTTTTCTGCTCCGTCTGCCAATGCTAAAACCAGTGATTTCCCGTCTACACGTGCGCCCCCGCTCACAAAAACAGCTCCAAATGCTTCATCTACAATTGGAAATTTCGCTTTCGTTTCGGCTTTTGATAAGCGTTTGATTTCACCTATTTCTGGCGCTTCCACACGACGGCTAAGCGCAATTTGTTCAAGCTCGTCTAACTTCGCTTCGTCTTCCCGTAAACAAAGCGCTCCGACCATTTTGTACCCTGTATTTCGCGTCGTATCTTGCGCTAATTCTTGTATCAATAATGGGTAATAATGGGCGCTATCTTTTGCTAACTCATACCATACTTTGTTTCGACGTTTTGATAGCCACGGACAAACAATACCAGCAGCTGCAAGCGTTGCCTGACCTGGTTCCTTTTTATCGATAATAATGACTTCTTTTTGTTGTTTAGCGAGTAAATACGCAGCTGTCATTCCTACGATTCCTCCGCCAATAATAACGATTTTCTCCATTTTATGTACCCACCTCACTCTCCTCATTATACAAATTCCGAACATTTCTGACAAGCGCAGGGAAATTAGTCGATTTTTTAGCTACTTCTAGTGTAAAATATAAACAAGATAACTAAAGGAGTAGGATGCAAAATGATGAATGGATATACACGCTTACATGACCCATTGCAAAATAAGGGAACAGCTTTTACAACTGAGGAACGAAAAAAATGGCGATTGGATGGCTTGATTCCTGCAACAATCGAAACATTAGATCAGCAGGCGGCTCGAGTTTATGGGGCCCTACATTCGAAAACAACACCACTTGAGAAACATTTATTTTTGATGGCGCTTTATAATGAGAATCGGACTTTGTTTTATAAAGTGGTAATTGATCACGTAACGGAATTGATGCCCATTATTTATACACCAACGATTGGTGATGCTGTGATGGACTATCATAAGAATTGGGAAAACCCGCAAGATGCGATTTTCCTACAAGCAGATAGCACGCTCGATTTAATCGCTATTTTCAACAATAATGTGCCAAACCCAGATAACATTAAGATGATTGTAGTTACTGATGGAGAAGGAATTTTAGGCATTGGAGACTGGGGCTTAAACGGCGTCAGCATTGCGATTGGAAAACTGGCTGTGTACACAGTTGCCGCTGGACTTGCGCCGGATTGTGTGTTGCCGATTGTTATTGATGCAGGAACAAATAACAAGGCATTACGCGAGGATTCATGCTACCTTGGAAGCAAGTCGCCACGTTTAGAAACGACTGTATATGATGCTTTTATCGCTCGATTTGTAGATGCTGTTAAAGTTTGTTTCCCCAAAGCAGTCCTTCATTGGGAAGACTTTGGCCGTGATAATGCGAGTCGGATTTTGGAAATGTACCGTGAACAATTATGTACGTTTAATGATGATATTCAAGGCACAGGGGCAATGGTCGTCTCTGCTGCACTTGCAACAACACGTGTTTCTCAAATGCCGTTAAGCGAGCAGCGCATTGTTATCTTTGGGGCTGGGACAGCAGGTATCGGTATTGCGGATCAATTGGTCGCCGAAATGATGGTAAACGAAGGATTAACTGCTGAACAGGCAAAATCTCGTTTTTACTTAGTTGACCGGCCTGGCTTGCTTACTTCCGATTTACCAGACCTTACTTCTGGACAGAGAAAATATGCGCGGGATGCTGGCCAATTCTCAGAACAGTTGACGCATTTACAAAGCATTGTGCAACACATAAAACCAACGATGCTTATCGGGTGTTCCGGTGTGACAGGAGCTTTTTCAGAGGAGATTGTACTAGAAATGAATCGTCATGTTGAGCGCCCGGCCATTTTGCCATTATCCAACCCAACAAGACTCGCGGAAGCTACTGCGCACGATTTAATTACTTGGACAAAAGGTCGCGCCCTCGTTGTCACTGGAAGTCCATCAGAACCAGTTTTATACGATGGCAACACCTATTTTATCGGCCAAGCCAACAACGCCCTACTTTACCCAGGATTAGGTCTAGCGGCAGTTATTACTGAGGCACGTGAAATTACGAATGATATGTTAGCAGCAGCTAGCCATGCGGTCGCTACACAAGTCCAAGATATTCATACAATTGGCGCAGCTTTATTACCATCTGTCGCAACTTTACGCGAAACCTCCCACGCCGTGACACTGGCTGTTGTCGAAAAAACGATTGAGTTAGGTTTAAATAGACGTACCATTTCGGATCCACTGGGAGCAGTAAACGATGCTATCTGGATTCCTGAGTACAAGGAGTGAACGCTTATGTTAGATGCAATGTTAAAAAAGCTAGTCAGCGATGGCATTGTGCCTGGAATCTCATACGCCATTATCACACCTCACCGTACGAAACAACACGTGATTGGGATGAAACAACTACTCCCTGAAAAAGTAATTTTAGAACCTGATGCAGTGTATGATATTGCATCCTTAACGAAAGTAATTGCGACAACAACGCTTATTTTGCAGCAAATAGAATCTGGAAACCTGGAACTATCCGATAAAGTACAGGGCTTCTTACCAGATTTTCGCTACTCGGAAGTTACTATTTTACACCTTCTAACTCATAGTTCGGGATTAGCAAAAAATATTCCGGCGTACACAATTGAATCCAAAGAAGATGTATACCAATATTGTATGGCAACACCGCAAATGACTCCTGCTGGAACAGATGTCACGTATGCGGATGCTAATTTTTTGTTGCTCGGTTACATCATCGAACAGCTTGGTGATGACATAGAAACCCAAGTCACACGCAATATATTGACGCCACTCGGCTTGGAAAATACAAGCTATCATCCCGATTCACCACATACCTGCGTCCCAACCGAAGATCACCCCAGTCGTGGTCTAATTACAGGTATTGTACACGATTTCAAGGCATGGCAAATGGACGGCATTTCCGGCCATGCTGGTTTATTCAGTAATCTTCCGGATCTGATTCGTTATACAAAAGCACTACTTCATGATGGCGCACCAATTCTTACAGAAGAAAGCATCATCCGTATTGCTAAAAATTACACACCTAATCTGAATCGTTCTCGCGGCCTTGGTTGGGATTTAGTCCCATCTGGCGACCATTTTGCCATTTACCACACTGGTTTCACTGGTACTTTTATGGTTATCGATTTGTTTCACAAAAATGCATTAATTGTCCTCACAAACCGCGTTCATCCAAGTCGGGATAATACGATTTTTCTAGAACGCCGTGATCAAATCGTAGCGCAATTTATGCAAGATTTAGGAGGGAAAATATGACGATTGAAGAATATCTTGATGATATAGCTCCCGATAAAAAAGAAGCTTTTGCTCAGTTAATGCATGTAGTTGATATAAATATTCCAGAAGGGTTTGAAAAAGAATTACAATATGGGATGCCGTCCTATGTCGTTCCGAAGTCACGCTATCCAGATGGCTACCACTGTGATCCTAATATATCTCTTCCCTTTTTCGCCATCGCAGCGCAAAAGCAGCACATCTCTGTCTACCACATGGGACTACAGGGTAATGCCCCACTTTTAGAGTGGTTCCAAGCGGAGTATCCTACTCATATGACAACCAAGTTAAATATGGGTAAAGGTTGCATTCGTTTCACAAACCCAAAGAAAATCCCATACAAACTTCTTGGCGAGCTAGCTAGTAAAGTCACTGTAGATGACTGGATTAAGCAATATGAAGCAACATTGAAAAGATAAAAAGAGGCCTAGCGTGATGAGTCGTCACAATCTAGGCCTCTTTCTTCATAAAATAACTATCCTAAAATTCCTAACATGGAAAGTATCATTCCAATTACCATAATTGCTAGTATAATCGCAACTGCATTCTTAGCACTTTTTCTTTTTAATAATACGTAGATTAGTACGGTCACTAATAACGGAAAGAAATTTGGCATAATACCATCAATCATCTCTTGCAGTTTAAACGTAGATTTTCCAACAGAATATTCAATTGGAGTCGTTATTTTAACCGTAGAAACAATTAGCGACCCTACGACCATCATTCCGACAACATTCCCCATCGTTGAAATCCTTCTTAAAATATTACTACTATTATCCCCCGTCAATAATGCTGATCCCTTATTATAGCCTAAAAACAAACCTTTATATTTTATTGGCCATATGGTTGCACTAAATAAGATAAAGAAAAGAATTGGACCAAAAGGATTGCCTTCAATCGCTAAGCCAGCACCAATACTCATGTAGATAGGAACTACTGTCATGGCTAGTAAACTATCTCCAAGACCAGCAAGTGGTCCCATTAAACCTGTTCTAACAGAAATTACAGGTTCTTTTTCGACTTCGGTTGTCTGCTCTTCCATTGCCATCGTTATCCCTAAAATCGGCCCATACACATACGGATTTGTATTAAAAAATTCCAAGTGTCTTCTGATTGCTTCTACTCGTTCTTCCTTTGGGCGATCTGCATATATTCTTTTTAATGCTGGGACTACCGAGTAATACGCACCTAGAGCCTGCATCCGTTCAAAATTACTCGAAGCCATCAAAAAATTAGATCGGATAAACGCTTTATTCAAATCGGATTTCGTGATTCTTTGTTCATTTACCTCACTCATTAAAGATCATACTCCTCATCTATCGTTGAATTCACTGTCTCGTTTTTCTCTTCGTTTTTATTAATAATTAAATCATATATTACAGCAAAACAAATACCTATTATGGAAATAGGAATTGTTCCTAAACCAAGATATGCTGCAAATACAAACCCTAAAAGTAAAAATATCCACATGTTTTTCCCCATCATCATCATGAGTAACATTCCCATACCTACTGCTGGAATGATGCCCGCTGCAACGGTTAAGCCATCAAAAACTTGCTCTGGAATAAATTTTAAAGCTGATTCGACTGCTGGGCCACCGAAATAAGAAGCGACAAATACCGGAATAGCTCCTGCAACAAAGCTTAAAGGAATACCTAATAAATTATAGCGGGCTACTTTATCGAAATCTCCTGTTGCTACAGCCTTATCCGCCCGATGAATCCAAATAATATTTAATGTGTTAGTCAGCATGATGATTTGTTGACACAATAGTGCTGTTGGAATAGCAACTGCTAGTCCTGTCGCCAAGCCGCCACCAGACATAATTGCAATCGCGACACCAATAATGGATCCAGTCGCTTCATTTGGTGGTATGTAGGCCCCAATAGCTGAATTGGCTAGCCACATCATCTGTAATGTACCACTAATAATTAAGCCAGTTGTTATATCACCCATGATGATACCTGCTACCGATCCTGCTATGAGCGCTTTTGGAGTACCAAACCAAAAAGTTCTTTCATCAACGGTACAAATTCCAGCCCATAGCGCTAATAAGATACATTCAAAAAGCATCTATTATTCCTCCTTCCCTAACAACTCAGCAAGTAAGATTGGTTTATCTGCTGGAATCATTTGAACAGATACATCAACCTGTAACTCTGATAATTTTTTTAAAGCTACTTTATCTTCTTCGGTTAATGAGATTGATTTGGTGTATTGCTTTCGTTCAGGAGTATATTTCATCCCACCTAAATTTAGTTTGGAAAAAGAAACCTCACCTACTTTCAGCGCTAATACATCTTTTGGATTTGTCAATAATAGTAATGTTTTCCTCTTTATCTGAGTTTTCTTTGTTATTTGGATAAACTCTTCCACTCCAAAAGTCCGAACATTTACATCTTGCGGTGCCATCATATCAAAGACTGACTTTTGGACCTCATCATTCGCTATTTTATCGTTAATGATTAATATTTGCTCAATTTCTTTTTGCTTCACCCATGTTGTAACTACTTGTCCGTGAATCAAGCGATCATCAATTCTCACTAATTCAATCCCCACCTTAGAGGCCACCTTCCATTACTGTATTTTTTTTATTATTTTTTAACTCTGTCCAACTTAGCTTAGCTGTTTCTTCTATAATTTTTTTGATTTCTACATAATCTTGTTTTCTAGATGCAGATAATTCTAATAAAATGGGTAAATTTAAACCAGAGTAAGCAGTAATTTTTGCTTCTGGATATTTGATTAACATGCCCATAGCAGCATTACTCGGTGTCCCTCCATAAATATCACACACGATAATCGTACCATTCTCATGATTTAATTTTTTATAGGCCTCATCCATTCTTTGTGTAAAATCTGGCAAGTCCTCACCAGGGTGCAAAGATAAAGTATTCACATTGTTTAGTTTTCCTACAATCATTTCTAAACTACTTAGTGCCTCTTTAGCAAAATCCCCATGACTAGCTAAAATTAAAGCTATCTCTTCTTTCATTTCGCGTCCTCCTCTGTTATTATAAGTAAATGTTTACGATTCGATTAACCATCGCTCCCCACAATCTGATAGCTAATTACCAATTCATAAATCCCATCTAAAAGCTTTCTTTCTTGTGCCACAATCATTTTTTCTTTATTTTCTTTTACTACGTAGTCAATACCTAATGGAATATTAACCTTAGCGATATACAAACCTGGAGACTGTTGTTCCCACATCAAACTGATTATTCCATAGTGCGACGCGATTTGTCCGCTAATATCGTGTAATCCTTTTGCAAAAAAAGGCTGAATTGTTAATAAGCTATGATCTCCACTTAATTTCAGACCAACTAAATCTTTAATGAACCATGTGCTAAACGAAGAAAACATTGCATGATTGATAGATGATTTTTCTTGAACAGCAGTAGTAGGGGTTGCAGGGAAATATTCACTAAGAACCCGATTCCCACTTTCTAACATCCCCTGATAACTTTCTGTAGAATCAAGCGTTAACCATTTAAAAATATTCCTGTTTTGTCCTAATTCGGGTAAAATTTCATAAGCCCATGACATCCCGAAAATTCCCATCGTTAACATCCACTTTTTTTCTTCAAGAAGAGCTAATAAATTACGCTCCACCAGTTCTTTATTTTCATCAACCAATCCGCCATATAGCGCAAAAATATAACTTGATTGCGTGCCAGAAGCAAAAAATCCAGCTTCATGATAAAACTCTTCCACAATCTTATTTTTAACAGTTGCTATAGTATGATGCAATCGCTCCATGCGAATATTGTTTGGGTTCAACTTCTCAAATAAAGAACGATACGCTTGTAAAATAATCGCGTACATGGCGGCTGTACAGAAAAGCTGATCTGGAGTGTGTACTTTACCATCTATAATAACTGTATCACTTGAGCCCCAATCACCTAGGCAACAATATTTAATATAGTCATATTCAAAGCTTAGTAAGTAATCAATATGTTTTTCTAGATTGTTTTGATACGATTTAACAAAGGAGAACGATTGAAACCTAGTAAGTAACACGTGTGCTATTTTTGGAAAAACTAATTGCCAACCGATGGATCCTGCACCATTCGAAGGCCCGTGAGTCATTATTCCAACATAAGGTGCTGTTTGAGTAATGCCTCCATGTACAGTCTGATTATTCGCAAAATCAATAAAAACTTTTTCCAATAAATTCTGTACATCAAATGAAACTAATTGTGAATCCAGCAAAGCTACGATATCTCCACCATATCCAAACCTTTCCCGTGAGCAGTCTTCAAAGTAAGAATGTATATTGTTTAATTTGGTATTAATTCCAGCTTGCCATAACTCATTTAAGTCCTGATTGGAGGATGTGAACGTTGCTACTTCCTCTAGGTCTGTATGCACTTTATAAGCCACTAGATTACTAATTAACTGATCTGGAAATACTGCACAGTCCTCTACTTCTATTTTTAAATAGCGGAAAGAGTGGTAGGTATATTCGTTTTCAAAGTGAAGTATTTCATTTTTCGTTTTATAAATGCAATCTACTTGAATAATTGGATCATCATGATTTACTGATTTCGCCCCGTCATCTATCCCGTAAATTCCGCTAATACTTGTAGTGAAATCTAAATCTTGCGCAGCATCTATTGTTTCAGCAAAGCTCACCTTTAGCGCACCTAGAAACGATGGGCTAATATCCATAGCAATTTGCCCCGAAATCAGCTCAGTTACATCATAGATTTGTTCATTCCCCTGCTGCTTCACTAGCTTCGGTCTAAATGCTTTCTTTCGTCTTACTTTAGGTATTTTACTAGGCAGTAATTGACCGCTCGGGCCATGAATGATAACCGTTTGTGCTTCTCCTTTCTCCGCAGTGTCTATATACGTCTCCCCTATGTAGACATCATTGGCTAAGAACTGACCAAATTTCGCTTGCCAGTTTGAGTCTGTGTTTATTATTTCTTTTGTATTGCCTTCGTAGTTTATTGTCACCTGAGCTAGAAGACAAGGTTTCCCAATCGCCAAATGCTTCCGAACATTGTACTTCCCTAAAATATGAAGAGGTGCTGGATTATACCAACCATTTCCCAACTCCACTTGAATTATGTTTTCACCTTGCACAAGACTCTGACTAATGTCAAAAGTATCATAATAAACTGCATTATCATAATTTGTCACATCGCTCGTAAGATAGGTATCGTGTATACGTCTTCCATTGATTTTTAACGTATAATAACCTAATCCTGAAAGATCAATAAAAGCAGTTTGTGGCTTTTTTTCTATCCGAAACAAGCGCTCTAGAATAATCGTTCGCTCTTCTTTAAAATATTCATACTCTTTTTTGATTGGATTATCTAAGCGAGTAATCCAACTAGCCGCTTTGATTCTTGGGTTGATTGAATAGAATTCTTTTTCTAATTCGATTACTTGGCCAGTTCCATCTTCTATAAATAAGACAACAGTGAACCGCTCTCTATCCGCATGCAATAACGAAGCTGGGAGAGTAATCATTGTTCTTTTTTTACCCTCCTCTTGTTTTTTTTCGTGATAAATACACTTCCCATTATGCTTCACTTCTAATTGATAATGCATTTGACAAATATTCTCCTTACTCCAATCAATTACAATTTCTTTACAGATGTCAATTGCGAGTGGTGCGTTCAAACCATTTATTTTTACTTTATTTATTTTTTTCAAATGTACACCCCTTACTGTCTGCTATATTTTAAGCTCATCTTTACCACTGCTTTTTCTAGAGAAATAAAATCGATTAATAACAAATGATGCAGCCTACCATTGACATTTTCAGATGGAGTAGTTAAAGTAATGATAACGCTAACAAATTTATTGTAGCAAAATCCATCACATTTTATAATATCATTTTACGACAAATTGACTAACCGTTTTTTACCCAGGAAGGATTTTATTATGAAAAAAAGCGAAATAAATAATTATCTGCACCAACTAACAGAGCGAGAAAAACTGTACAAAAATAATCAAACATTGGAATCAGCGGATGAGTATTCTGATTTTGAGGTATATACGAATCCATCAGGGGACAGTATTTTCAAATATACATTTGAAAAGCATCTACAAAAGGCTATTGATTCCAACACGCACATATCAACACATCTACGTACTTCTCCACTCTTGGTCTTTAAGCATAATCGCTATGCATACACGCCTTTGCATTCTCATGACTTTATTGAAATTAACTATGTGTATAACGGCCAAGCCCATATCACTATTGACGGCACTACGCTTATATTAGAAAAAGGGGACTTATGTATTTTGGACACGGATGTTGTACATCGAATCTCCAATACTTCTGATTCTGATATTTTAGTGAATATTTTGATGAAAAAAGAGTACTTTTCATCAAATATGTTAAATCGTCTGGCCTCTAATAATATTATTTCAGAATTTGCAGTCCGATCTATTTCTGAAACCCATAGCCATGACCAATACATTATTTTTACCACCGAAGATAGCGAAATAATACAAGATGCAATGAATGGTTTATTAGTATATTATTTGGACCCAGTATCTTACTCACCAGACGCTATCGATGCTTACATGATTATCATTTTTTCTGAGTTATTAAAGTCCTATACACAAAAAAAATCATTAGAATGCCGTAGTACTAATCAGCAGTATATTGGCGATATTCTTCAATATATCGAGAAAAATTATGCAACATGTTCGCTAGCAGATGTCGCAGCTCACTTCAATTTCAATGCTAGCTATCTAAGTCGTTATCTCAAAAAGCAGACAGGTACCACCTTCATGAAAATGATTCAAGATATACGACTCAACCACGCTTGTGCGTTACTTAAAAATTCAACTTATTCTATCGAGGAAATTTGTCAGCAAATTGGCTATCGGAACCTTACCTTTTTTTATAAAAAATTCACCGCAACATTCCACTGTACCCCAAAAAAATATCGAAATAGCTATCGGAAAGTAGTGGAAGAATGATTTTCACTATTAAGTCTACAAAAAAGAAAGAGCTAGCTCATAATCCAAATAAATCGGCGACAAGCCGCTCGCACTGTTGGGCTGTTCGAATAAAATGAGTTACAGCACCAATATGCATGAGAGCAGAGCGAGCATATAACCCATCAGTGGCTGTTCAAAATAAGATTCGTTACAGTCTCAATATAAGCGTGCACAACAAGATACGAAACAAATACTCCCGCTCGTTTTTTGCAAAGCAAGATTCACACCCTACTCGAAAAAAGAATGTGTGATATCTTGCTTTTTTCATGTGAAAAAGTGTTTTATACCTACCTCTTCAAAATTAGCGCAATGCTGCATTATTTCCAGCCAAACGCCCTGTCACAAGCGCACACGTAATATTATAACCACCCGTGTATCCGTTAATATCTAGTATTTCGCCGCAGAAAAATAAGCCTGGCATTAGCTTCGATTGCATCTCTTTGGGCATAATTTCCTTCACAGAAACGCCACCACCTGTCACAAAGGCCTTCTCAAAATCTAGTGTCCCATTCACTTGGAATGTAAATTTCTTCAATGCTTCGATAAATGCCTGCCATTTTTTCTGTGCCACTGAGATACAATCCGCATCGATATCAATTTCCGCACGTTCCAATAAAAATACTAGCATTCGTTCTTGCATGATTGATTTCAGCGCATTTTTCACAGCCTTTTTAGGATTATCCTTCACAAATCCCATTACTTCATGTTCCAACGCTCCCTTTGCTACATCAGGAAAAAAGTCAATCATCATGGTCAATTCCGGAACGGCGAATTTTTTTAATCCTTGGATCACAAATTGACTACATCGAAGTGCTGCTGGTCCTGATACACCGAAATGTGTAAATATCATATCCATTTGGTGCGTGATAATCGGTTTTCCTTTTGGATTCAATACAGAAAGCGCCACGTCACGTAAAGAAATCCCTTGTAATACCCTACTTCTGATGAATGATTCACGCGAAGTAATTGGCACCTCTGTCGGATATAATTCCGTAATGGTGTGCCCTGCCTCTTTTGCCCACGCGTAGCCATCTCCGGTTGAACCAGTTCGTGGTACTGATTTCCCACCAACAGCTATGATAACAGCTGACGCGCCAATTTCCTGTCCATCCATCAGTGTAACCCCAGCAACTTGCCCATCTTGATAGTTCACGCGCTTTACCGGTGTTTTCATGTAAATCTTCACATGTAGCTTATCGAGCCTCGAAATCATCGCATCTGCAACAGAGCGCGCGCTGTCCGTTACGGGAAACATCCGTCCATGATCCTCCTCTTTTAATGCAACGCCTAGTTTTTCAAAAAAGGCAATGATATCTTCATTATTGAACTCCGAAAACGGGCTATACATAAAACGACCATTTCCCGGTATATTCTTAATAATTTCATCTGCTGGCTTACGATTCGTCACATTGCAACGACCGCCACCAGATAAAATCAGTTTTCTACCCAATTTTGGGCCTTTTTCAACGAGCAATACTCGCTTATTCTTCTCTGCTGCTGCGATGGCTGCCATAAGTCCAGAAGGCCCGCCACCGATAACAATGACATCAAAATCCATTATAAACCCCTTCTCCCCAACAAAAAACGCCCATCCCAGAGCGTCTTTTGTTACACTAATTTCGATTCATACCTGTAAAAATTAAAACCAATCTCAAAAGCTCTAAAACGGCTACTGCCATTGCTGCAACGTATGTCATTGCGGCTGCACTTAGCACTTTACGCGCTTGCGGTAATTCATCTGGCTCAACAAGACCGAGCTGATTAATCTGCACAAGTGCGCGTTTAGAAGCATCGAACTCAACTGGCAAAGTAATCAATTGGAACAAGACGCCGATTGCCATTAAAACAATTCCAATTAACATCATATTCGGCAATGTTGCCAACATCCCAATAATTAAGAACACCCATGAGGCATTCGAACTAAACATTGTAATCGGAACAAGCGCTGAACGAAAACGCATGAAGGAATAGTTCTGTGCATCTTGAATTGCATGTCCAACTTCATGTGCCGCTACCGCCGTTCCCGCAATTGAACGACCATTGAAATTCGCTGATGATAAGAAAACTGCTTTTTTACGAGGATCGTAGTGATCGCTCAATACACCACCTGTTTCTTGAACCGGAACATGAGACAAACCGTTCGCATCCAAAATTTGGCGTGCCACTTGCGCACCCGTCAACCCTGTGCGAATCGCAACTTTTGAATAATGTGAATACGTACTTTTCACACGGTATTGCGCCCATAATGGTATTAGCGCTACAATCAAAAAATAAATAATATACATTTGAATACTCATTCTATATCCCCATCCTAACTACTGCGTATTACTATTAATTATATAGGAGAAAGCGCCAAACCTCAACACTTTTTAGCCTTCATGAGGAAATTCTAATTTAAAAGCATTCTTTTTCAGCGTTTTTTCATAAACAGTCCATAGAACAAAAATCGTCAGCCAAAATGTACAATAACCGATCGTTGTCAAATAAACATCTAACCCTCCATAAATGGGCATCTGGCCAAATAAATAGTCAATGACATCATTATGTAAGACCCAAATCGCCGCAATCGCAAAATGCTCAAACTTAATGCGATAAAACGGAGCGTAAACAAGCCCCTGAATTGCCATCAAACCATGCGACGTCAACAGCATTAAGCTCATCATATCTAAATAACCCAGATTTATCATGTAAGCAATATTCATTCCAACTGCCCATAATCCATATTTCACTAAACAAACAAATGCCAATGCCTCCATTAATGGCCAATGTTTCTTTGCTAGCCAAGCCATCAATACAAATACAAAAAACAAAATTGCTGTCGGACTATCCGGTACAAAAATCCAAAACCGCGGTTCGGTAATTTTCAATTGAGGAATGTACCAAATGTATCCATATACAGCCCCCAATAAATTAACAAGGAACAATAATCGCAAAAACGACTTGTTCGCTAAGTAACGATACATCACACACCCCCATCTAAAACGCTCCCTCCTATAATACCAGAAAAGTTACGAAACTTAAATAAAAGCACCTGCCACATATGGAAAGGACAGGTGCTATACGATTCAATTATACTGCTTAAATTGTTCCATCAAACTTTGAAACCGCTCTTCATCATGCGCATCAAGTGCTGCATCGATTTCTAGCAACAATTTCTCTTTTGAAAAATGTTCCACAACTGTGTCCAAAAACTGCGATGCAATTTCCTTCTCCTTATCTGAAATAAGTAGCTCTTCAAATGGGTTATCCTCGCGCACAAAAGCATAACGTGGCGATGTCAAACTCTCTGGAAAATGTAATTGAATATAAATATCCTCATCCCAGTTTAAGCGAATATCATGGAATGCCTTCTCTGGATCTGTTGTTACAATATTTCCTTTAAAGAAACGAAACGGCTCATCATCCACCCCGAGAGCAGTGAGTACCAGTCCACGAGGGCACCCTTCTGCATTATCAACGAAGTGAACATATTTCATAATTTGATCATGACCCGCTATATAATTTAGAATCCACATAGATTCTCTAATTTTCATCTGGTGCTTATTTAATAACCATCTAACAAATTCCTTCTTGTCTTCAATGCTAATTGATGCTTTCATTTCACTCACTCCTTCCCATTAAAATGGGGATTAATAACCTAACAAACTTAAAATTTCCTCATCACCAGGCTCAAACCTCAAATACTTTGCCAATACTTCCTCTGACTTAGCAATATCACCATCTTCACGTAAAAATAAGCCAAACTCTTTTAAGAATGTTGGGTTCTCACTAAAATGAGGATACGCCAATTCATAGCTTTCTTTTGCTTTATTATAGATATCTAGCTCCTGATATGCAACACTTACGTCCCAAAAAATTTGCGGTTCCGTGACAATTTCACTTTCCAACGACTCCACGAGTTCCACAATCCCCTCATAATCATCCTTCTTAAGCAAAATTTTGTTCACTTCTAAAATCGCCTCAATAAACTCTGGATCAAGCGCAATTGCCTGACGGAAATAGTGTTCCGCATCTGCAACCCGATCATTTTTCCAAGCTAATTTTCCAGCTTCTAAAAACAGTTCCTTATTGAATTCATCTTGTTTCAAGCCATCTACTAAAGCTTCTAGCGCCTTCTCTTGCTCGCCGTTTTCTTCATAACTCTTTGCAAGGTACGTATAAAGTGTTGTAAATCCTGGATCATGCTCCTTTAAACGCTCCAAAGACGAAATTGCCTTTGTATAATCTTTCGCCTGAAAACTCGTCAATCCAAGCCCAAATAACGTATTCACATCTTCTTGTTCCGCAATCGCCATCTCATAGTAACGAATCGCTTCTTCAAACGATCCACTACTCGCTAAGCTCTCCGCAATTCGTTCAAAAATTTGACTCCCAGCAATCTCTGTCACACCAGCGTCAAGAACCGCCTGATAACTCTGAACCGCCGATGCGAACTTAGCCGTTGACAAGTAAAACTCACCTAGCGCAAAATCAATCACTGCCTCATTTGGCAATAAACTTTTCGCCTGTTGTAACTTCGCCTCTGTCACTTCGAAAAGACCTTGCATCTGATATAAATCAGCCAATACCAGTAAGCTCTCCGGATACGCCTCATCTTGCGCATTAACCTGTTCTAAATACGCCATAGCACCCTCAATATCATCCTTTTCAATTGCAACCTCTGCTGCGCGAACCAGTAATTCTCCCTCATCCTTGTACTTCGCAAGCAAAAGTTCATACAAATCTTCCGCTTCCTCCAAAAAACCTAATTGCATTAATTGCTCTGCCAGAAAGTATTGTTCTTCATCCGTCCCATCCTGTAAGGTTTGCTTAAAATATTTCTGCGCCTCAGGTAAGTTTTCCTGCTCTAAGGCCGCTAACATCTGCTCTGCAAATTTCATCATTTATCTCCTCACATCTATTCCTAGTTTCGTAGGCTTATTATAACGGAAAGGTCAAAACAAGTCAAACAGTCTTTTTTTTTTGATACTATAATTATGTTGCCTTCTACCATCGAATCAAACAGCTTTTTCTACTTAACTATATCCTACTCATCCAATCTGTGCGATATCCTGAATTTCCACCCATTACACGCATTACCATTGTGGCATGCACAAATTAGATCTTGTTATATTAAATAGTGCATACAAAAAAAATAAAATGTTGCGCACGTTTCTACTACGTGTACAGCATTTTAGTTTTTCAAATTAATATAAAGAAGCCACGTCTTCAAAGAAATTTGGATAAGACACATTGATAGCATCAGCATTTTCCAAAATTACGTCAGAATCTGCAAGTAATGCTGCAATTTGCAAAGTCATTCCCATACGATGATCACCGTATGATTTCACTGTAGCACCATGCAACGTTTGCTGTCCTTCGATAATCATACCATCCTCTGTTCCAACAATTGCTACACCCATTTTTGAAAGTTCTGTAACAACTGCATCGATACGATTCGTTTCTTTCACTTTCAATTCTTCCGCATCTTTAATGGTTGTTTTCCCAGTTGCTTGAGAGGCTAAGAGAGCAATAACAGGTAGTTCATCAATAAGGCGTGGAATAATATCGCCACCTATTTCAATGCCTTTTAGTTCGCTCGTCTCAACAGTGATAGTTCCAGCAGGCTCATCCCCAGCAGCACTTGTTTTTTCCACGATAATTTTACCGCCCATCGCTTTCACAACATCGATTATTCCTGTTCTCGTTGGGTTAATGCCAACATTTTC
Organism: Listeria rocourtiae subsp. hofi; assembly: GCF_963575615.1. Taxonomy (NCBI): domain Bacteria; kingdom Bacillati; phylum Bacillota; class Bacilli; order Caryophanales; family Listeriaceae; genus Paenilisteria; species Paenilisteria rocourtiae. Next base: position 113,268 of record NZ_CAUYTL010000001.1, read on the forward strand.
TAAGCGAATTTTACTGTTAGGAACGATTAAGCCAGCAACAATAAAAAATGCTGCGGAGGAAATATCGCCTGGAACAACCACCGCTTGCCCCTGGAATTGTTGGTTACCTGAAACACGAATCACAAGGTCATCCACGGTAACCTCACCGCCAAACTGACGAATCATCTGCTCTGTATGATCCCGCGTTTTTTCTTTTTCGATAATTGTTGTTTCGCCCTTTGCTTGTAGTGCAGCAAATATAATCGCACTTTTCACTTGAGCGCTAGCAACAGGTAACGTATATTCCACCGGTCGCAAGTTCGTTCCAATAACTTTTACTGGAGCAAAATTATCTTCTTTTGCTTCAAAAGTAGCGCCCATTTCACGAAGCGGTTCCATCACACGGCCCATTGGACGCTTCGCAATCGATGCATCCCCTTCAATCATCGTATCAAACGACCGGCCAGCCAAAATTCCCAACATCAGACGAATCGTTGTTCCCGAATTACCAACATCAAGAATTCCAGTCGGCTTTTGCAGACCATCCCAGCCTTTACCGTGCACCACTATTTTGTCAGGTGATACATCAATTGTGATACCTAGAGCTCGAAATGCGCCAATCGTACTTAAGCAATCTTCACCCATAAGGAAATTCGTCACCGTTGTCGTTCCCTTTGCTAAAGCACCAAACATAATACTTCTATGAGAAATCGACTTATCACCAGGAACTCGAATGGTCCCATTTAACCCTTGCTTATTCGTCATTAACTGCATCGTTATCCTCCTAAAAATGACATTGATAATGGCTATATTTCTCGATACAGCGCTTCGCACGTTCTCGATCTTTTTCATTTTGGAATGTAATCTGTAAAATCCCCATGATGTCTTCTCGTGTTTCTAAGATTTTAATATTAATCAAACTAATTTCTTCTTGCGCTAGAAAACCAGTGACCTCAGAAATAACACCCGGATAATCAGGTACATCAACAAACAAATCGTAAAAAGACGGAATCGCACCTTCTTGATGGACTGGTAGCGAATCACGAAATTCCTTCGCCATATCAAAAAATTGATAAATCCCATCACTATCTTCTTTTTCTAGCATAGCAATTGCTTCATTCATACCATCTCGCCAGTTTCCGAGCAACTTGCGTAACGTATCCTTGTTAGAAAGCGAAATATCCGTCCACATTGTTGGATCAGAAGAAGCAATCCGTGTAATATCACGAAAACCGCCTGCCGCTAAGCGAAATGCAGCTGGATGTTCTTGTGTGAAATCACGCGTCTGGTTAACAAGTGCTGCCGCTACAATATGTGGTAAATGACTCAGCATCCCGGTTATATTATCATGCTCCATCGCCGATAATTCTAAAAATTTCGCGTTCGTTCCTTCTAGCCATTCTCGCAAAAGCGCTATATGTTTCGGGTCTTCACCTTCACTTGGCGTCAACAAATAGTAAGCATTTTCGAATAGCAACGATTTAGCAGCCGTCACACCACTTTTATGAGACCCCGCCATCGGATGACCCCCAATAAACGTGTATCCCGCTTCCTGAACCGCCACTGCATGCTTCATCACTCGCATTTTTGTACTTCCTGTATCTGTTATGAGTAAATTATCTTTCAACGGAAGCCCTGGCAACGCTGCTAAAAATTGCTCTGTTTGCTGTACTGGACAACAAAAAATGAGCAGGTCTGCATCAGCAATTACATCCGCTAAATTCGTCGTCCCCTCATCGATAATACCAAGTGAATCTCCTGCTAAAATCGTTTGTTCTGAAATATCGACACCGATAATACGAGCCTGTGGATGTCGCGCACGAATACAAAGTGCGATAGATCCGCCAATCAGACCAAGACCGACGATAACGACTGTTCCTTTCATCATCCAAAACCCCTTACTTTACTAAGTGTTGCAACAACTTGATAACTGCTGCATTTTCCGACTCTGTACCAACCGTTATCCGGACCGCTGTTGGGAAGCCAAGTGCAGAACCAGAGCGCACAATGTAGCCATTCTTTTCTAAATAACGGAATACATCCTCTGCAGGTTGCCCGATATCCACTAACACAAAATTACCTTGTGAAGGGTAGACAAAAACCATTTCATTTTGTGCTGCAAAAAGCTCATATTGTTTGCGACCGGCCGCATTTTTCGCACGACATTGCGCAATAAAATCTTGGTCCGTCAACGCGATTTGAGCTAATTTTTGCCCCATTGTTGTAGTATTAAATGGTGGCCTCACAATATTAATTTGCCCAATAATCTTGGCATTTGCAATCCCGTAGCCAACACGAGAGCTAGCTAAACCGTAAATTTTACTAAACGTTCGCGTAATAATAAGATTCGAAAATTCATAAATCAGAGCCGTATGTGTTTCTGGTTGTGGCTCTACGTACTCTATATACGCCTCATCAAGCACAACTAAAACATCCTTTGGCACTTGGCGTAAAAAGTGAATAATCTCATCCAGCGCTATGTAATTGCCTGTCGGATTATTCGGATTACAAAGCCAAACAATGCTCGTTGTCTCATCAATCGCTGCAAGCATTTCCGGCAAGTTATGGTCGCCATTTTTCGTTAGCGCGATTTCACGAACTTCCGCTCCCTCGATACACGCATTTTGACGATATTGCGGAAATGTTGGTGTTGCCATGACTGTACTCGTATTAGGAGATAATAACGTTCGTGATAAAAGTGCAATTAATTCATCAACGCCGCTTGTGAAAACAAGTTCTTCTTCTTTTACCCCATGATATATAGCAAGCTGCGTCCGTAAGTCGGATGCCCAACCATCCGGATAGATTTCAACGTTCACATCCACATTTTTCAAATAATCCGTAACTTTTTCAGAAACGCCATGCGGATTTTCATTTGAAGACAATTTCGTAATTTCCGTCAAACCAAGCTCAGCCATCACTTGTTCTTCACGCTTTCCTGGTTTGTAAGAGTGCAAGCCATTTAACGTCGTTTTCCATTTCATTCCGATTTCCTCCTACTGCGCCAAATCTGGCCGTAAAACCTTCGCGCCTTCTAGATATACGTGCACCATATCTTTTTGTGCAACTTCACCAACCTCTGCATTAACCATCAAACGGATGCACATCGCTAGCGCCCCTTTTACCGGAATTTCCATCACACCCATCACAGGCACAAACTGAAAGCCAGCCAACTCACGAATCGGTTTTGCGGGGAACGCCGCATTTAAATCGCTCGTTACAGATGTCAAAACAGATGAAATCACATCTGGTTTCAAATTATTCTCTGTCACGATAGCTTGGAATAATGCAACCGTCGCCTCATAAATAGCTTCCGGCGTATTCTCCACCACCGTAGTTGCCCCTCTAATACCTCTGATCATTCCTGTTCCTCCTGACCCACACGTCTGAATGTTTCTTCAATCACAGCATCCGATACTTTTTGAATTTTCGGCATGCCAATTTCCTCAAGCAATATCATTGTTATCTCATTGAATGTCGTTTTCTTATCATGTTTCATATTTTCTAACAATACGGCAAAATCAAGATCAGCAGGCATCCGCACATCATACCCCAGTCCCGTAAGCCATGTAAGTAATGACTCTTTATCAAAAGAAAGACCAAGTACCTGCTCACTCATCTCCAGCGCATAAACCATTCCGAACATAATTGATTCTCCGTGAAGCCATTTGCCAAATTCACCGTAAGCCTCAATTGCATGCCCCATCGTATGACCAAAGTTCAAATACGCGCGAATCCCTTGCTCCGTCTCATCCTGTGACACAATTTCGGCCTTAATCTCGATGCCTCGTGCCAAATATTTCGTCAAATCCACAGCATACAGATCAGTTGATGTTTTGTATGTTACCATCAATTCCGCCAACAACGCCGGATCTTGAATCAACGCATGCTTCACCAATTCCGCAAAGCCAGATCGCATCTCCCGTTCCGAAAGCGTCTCGAGTAAAGATGTATCATAAATCACTGCCTCTGGTTGATAAAAATTCCCAACCATATTCTTACCTAGCGGATGATTAATCGCTACTTTTCCACCTACTGCACTATCATGCGCCAAAACTGTCGTCGGAATTTGATAAAATGCAATGCCCCGCATATAAGTTGCTGCAACAAATCCACCTAAATCACCAATCACGCCACCGCCAAAAGCAAGTAAGACTGATTTGCGATCTAATCCGATTTCAATCGCCTTTGTCATTGCATCCTCGTACACAGCAAACGTCTTCGCTCGCTCACCAGCAGGCGTCACATAATAAGTAACTTTTTCAAGCGGAGCGAGCAAGTCGTTTATTTTTGCCATATGAGCTTCGGCAACGTTCGCATCCGTCATCACAAATACGTGCGAAAAACGGCTCAGTTCGGTAACCAAGTTCTCTGCCTGCTCACGTAGCGCATTCTGACTAATATAGACCGAGTACACCTTATCCTTTGTCGTCACCCTGATTTCTGCCATTTTTTAAAACTCCCTTGTCATCGCGCGGTGCTCTTCCACATGCGCCCGTAGTACATCAAAACGATCACTATCAAATTTCTCCAAAATCGCTTGTGCTACTTCCCATGCCACAACAGCTTCCGCGACAACGCTAGCTGCAGGAACCGCACAACTATCCGAACGCTCCACACTTGCGTTAAATACTTCTTTCGAATCAATGTCCACACTTTGTAGTGGTTTGTAAAGCGTTGGAATTGGCTTCATGACACCGCGAACTACAATCGGCATACCATTCGTCATCCCGCCTTCAAAACCGCCAAGATTATTCGTGCGTCTCGTATAACCATCTTCCTCAGACCATAAAATCTCATCCATGACCTCGCTTCCTGGTTTACGCGCAGCTTCAAAGCCAACACCAAATTCTGCGCCTTTAAACGCATTAATACTCACGATAGCCTGTGCGATTTTCGCGTCCAATTTATGATCCCATTGCACATAACTACCAAGTCCAGCAGGAACCCCGCCAACGACAACTTCCACAATGCCACCAATCGTATCGCCATTTTTCTTCGCTTCATCGATTTTTTGCTTCATTTCTTCCTCTTTCGCCGTATCTAAACAACGCACAGAAGAAGCCTCTGAAATCTCTTGAATCTCCTTAATCGAATAATCACGCGTCAACTCAGCACGCACTCCACCGATTTCTAGCACATGCCCAGCCACTTCAATACCTAGCTCACGCAATAATTTCCGCGCAATCGCGCCTGCTGCAACACGTACCGTTGTCTCACGTGCCGAAGATCGCTCTAACACATTGCGCATATCTCGATGACCATACTTCATTCCACCAACCAAATCCGCATGTCCTGGACGTGGTCGAGAAACTTTACGTGACGCTTCTCTTTCCGCTGGTACCGGTTCAATACTCATCACAGTTTCCCATTTTTTCCAATCTTTATTCTCTACAAAAATGGCGACAGGAGATCCTAACGTTTTTCCATGACGAACGCCTGCTGAAATTTGCGCACGATCCGTCTCAATTCGCATCCGCGCCCCACGTCCATGCCCACCTTGACGTCTAGTTAAGTCCTTATTAATATCTTCTGCCAAAAGAGGCATACCTGCTGGCAACCCCTCAATAATCGTTGTAAGACCAGGTCCGTGCGATTCACCCGCTGTTAAATATCTCATTTTCTCTACTTCCTCTCTATTTTATATTCCTTTATTTCAAAAATAAGCAATTATTATTTTAGCGCTTTAAAGTGTATGTGTGTTATCATATCATAATTTGCCTTCTACGTAAACAGCTAATTAGACATAGGAGAAGCGCTCGCACTCAGAAGCTTTGCGAACTTCCGGTATTCCGGTCTTCACACCACACTCCAAATACAAACGCCTCCGCTTGATTTCTATAACCATACATCGATTGCTTTATCATACGAAAGCAACTCATTTGCTTCAAAAAATAACCCAATCTCACGCATGGCACTTTCTACTGAGTCTGAACCATGAATCACATTTCGATTCATATGTACTGCAAAGTCTCCACGAATAGTCCCTTGGTGAGCCTCAAGTGGATTCGTTGTTCCCATCATCAATCGAGCAATCGCAACTGCTTCATCGCCCTCCCAAACCATCGCAAAAACTGGCCCCGAAGTAATGAAGCTTAAAAGATCTGGAAAGAAAGGCTTACCGACATGTTCCGCATAATGTTTCTTCGCCAAATCCTCATCTATGCACATTAACTTTGCGCCGACCAACTTGAGACCTTTTTTCTCCAAGCGCACTACCACTTCACCAATCAAGCCACGCTGGACACCATCCGGTTTTACCATCAAATACGTTCTCTCCATCTCTATACCCCCTAATACTTTCTCTTATCTAAAAATTGCACAATTTGCTTCAACGGTTTCAATTCTTTCGAAGGCGGAAACTCTGCCAAAATAGCAATCGCCTTCTGCAAATAATTTTCAGCAATGGCCTCTGATTTTTTAATTGCCCCCGATGCTTTAATTTCCTCAATAAAGTCTCGCATCTCATCCTTCGTCGTATCTTCCGTAATTTCACGCAATTTTGCGACAAAATCCTGATCCTCCATCGCGAAAAAAACAGGTAGCGTGATATTCCCTTGCCGTAAATCCTCACCAGCCGGCTTACCAAGCGATTTCTCTGTTCCAGTAAAATCAAGAATATCATCTGTAATTTGGAACGACATCCCGACGTAATAGCCGAACAAGAACAGCTTCCTATGCCATTTTGGCTCTAACTGTGCCACAATCCCGCCAAGCTGGCAACTTGCTGCAATCAAAAGAGCAGTCTTACGTTTAATTCGACGCAAATATGTCCGCACATTTTGATTAAAATTATATTTTGCACGTAATTGCTCAATCTCACCAACAGCAAGTTCCACTGTTACATTTGAAAGGACTTGATGTGCCTCTATATTTGAAATTTTAGTCATATACTCTAGCGATTTTGCGAACAAAAAATCACCGGTATACATCGCAACGTGATTTCCCCACTTCGCCTTGATTGTTGGTCGACCACGCCTCACATCCGCATCATCCACTACATCATCATGCACAATGGATGCCATATGTATTAACTCTACTGCCACGGCCGCCTGCTCCACCTGGCTCCATTCAAACTGGCCAAGTCGCGCTGTGAGACATACGAAAATCGGTCTAATCCGCTTTCCTCCAGCGTTTAGAAGTTGTAAAGCAGCCTCCTCAATTAAAGGGGCCTGTTCAGATGCAACGGCTACGCGCAGTTCTTCTTCAATAGCCGCAACATCCGCTTGAATATTAGAATATAGAAAATTAAGTTTCATCTGCCCCACCTATTGCTCTTTCTTTTTGTACCCAAAATGTGTTGCGCTCGCTCCACCACTATGAGGAACGTAACGAACATGATCAAACCCAGCATCTTGAAACATGTTTGCTAATTTTTTCATACCTGGGAAATTTCGTGTAGACTCTTCTAACCATGCGTATTCATCATAACTTTTGGCAAATAGTTTCCCCATCAAAGGCATCATGTGACGGAAATAGAAGAAAAACAGCTTATTATAGCCAGGAATCGTTGGCGTCGATGTATCAAGGCACGTCAACAAGCCACCTGGTTTCAACACGCGATACATTTCATGTAAGACGGTCATATAATCAGGCACATTGCGAAGTCCAAAGCCAATCGTTACATAATCAAATGAATTATCTGCAAACGGCAATTCCATCGCGTTCCCATGCATCAAGGTAATATTAGAATACGGAGATGCCACCACTTTCTCTTGACCAACCGCTAGCATATTCTCACTGAAGTCCAGTCCAATAACCGAACCTTCCACACCTACAGCATCAGCCATCGCCAGCGTCCAATCCGCTGTACCACAGCAAACATCAAGTGCTGAAGAACCAGATTTCACACGCATAAATTCCATCGTTTTTTGACGCCATCTCGCGTGCAATTGAAAACTAATCAAACTATTCATTCGATCATAGCTAGGAGAAATTTTTTCAAACACATTATGCACTTTCTCTTCCTTCGTTTCTACCATATCATCATTTCTCCTCTATTGTCCGAGTAGCTCCTTCAAACGCTCTTCCATCATTTCAGAAATCGCTAACCCGCCCATATTTGCTTTGATTTCGGCCTTTACTGTTACAATCAAATCATCTAACCACACTGCAAAATCAGCCTGCACATTTAAAGCCATATACCCATGTTCGTAGGCTGCCTGAAATAATGAATGATTGCTAAACAGCCAATTTTTGCGTTCTGCTAACAGATGCGTCAACAAAATAGCATGTGCTCCAACAGATATAAACGCTTCATCACAATCAAAGTACGTCGCAAATCTTGAGAAAATCGCGGCTTTCGACATGATTAAATGCGTCAAATAATCCTCATCACCAGTAATATGCAATTGGTAAAGATTCACTTTCGCTTCATTTGTCTCCTGAACACCGCTCTGCAAAGCCGCCAGCAGGTCAATCATTCCAAGCCCAGATAATGCTCGGTAATACAAACTACTGTAAAAATCGCCAGCAAGCACTGTTAACTGCCTTTCTTGCAACGTTTTCTGTATAGCATCGCTCGGTTCGTCAATTCCATCATGCGTATCGTGAGCTAAAATCACATATAGTGTGGCACCAATCACCTGGTGGGCCACCTTATCATCTAGATTAGTTCCTTTAATCGCCTCATGTAGCCACAACATCTGATCCTTATCCATCTTCGGCCCAGCAAAATTATCACCTAAAAACCGATATGCTGTCTGATCTAAAACAAGCGCCTCCACTTGTTTTAATTGTGCTACACCACCTTGATAACTCATTTACAAAATCCCCTTCAAATCTCGTTTAGCCTGTATCATAAATTATACCATACTACCCACAAAAATCGCTATCAGCTTTGGCTAGCACGAATCAGTTCTTAATTAATGCCATGATTTCACTACGCAACTTATCATCATTTCTAAAAGCTCCACGAACCGCACTTGTCACCGTTCTAGCACCTGGTTTATTGACGCCACGAATAGTCATACACATGTGCTCTGCTTCCAATATAACCATGACTCCCAGCGGTTTTAATTTATCCATCATTATTTCTGCAACTGTTGTTGTGATACGTTCCTGCAATTGTGGACGCTTACTCACATCATCCACAACGCGCGCTAATTTACTAAGCCCAGCCACTCGACCATTCTGTGGCAAATACGCTACATGGGCGACACCAAAAAATGGCACCAAATGATGCTCACACATCGATGAAAAACGAATATCTTTTACCAAAACTAATTCTTCGTGCTGTTCTTCAAACACCGTATTAAAATGAATGGAAGGATCTTTTTTTAATCCTGAAAATACCTCTTCATACATTCTAGCAACACGCATCGGTGTATCGAGTAATCCTTCGCGTTCTGGGTTCTCCCCAACCGCTTCTAAAATCATTGTGACTGCATCTGCGATCTTTTGTTTATCTATTTGTTCCATAATAAATCCCCTTTATAAACACGTCATTATCTACCTCGTTATTTTAACATAGCAAGCAAACTAGGTAAACGTTAATCACTTATAGACTTGTGTTTAGAGCTACTAAATCGGTGACAAACTTGCGATTAAAAGATACATTCTAATACCTTAAAGACTCATTTTTAGCCATTCATAATTCAGAACTGCATTTGTGAATTATCAAACTTAATTTTAGACAACAAAAAAGGAATTCCGAGGAACTCCTTTTTTTGTGCTTAAAAAGTGTATGTAATTATTTAACAGCTTCTTTAAGCGCTTTACCTGGTTTGAATGCAGGAACTTTACTTGCAGGAATATCAATCTCTTCCTTCGTACGTGGATTGCGTCCTTTACGGGCAGCACGCTCACGAACCTCAAAGTTACCGAATCCGATTAATTGAACTTTTTCACCTTTAGATAAAGAAGTTTGGATAGTTTCAAAAACAGCTTCTACAGCTTTAGCAGCGTCTTTTTTAGAAAGATCTGCAAGTTCTGCTACGCTATTTACTAAATCAGTTTTGTTTGCCATTGTTTTTCACCTCCTTAAGAGAATAATACCAAATGAGCAGGTCTTACTTAACACTTGTATTATTCATTTTCCAAAATAAGCTAAACTTCTATGGAAATTCTAAGAAGAATTTCGGCTGGAATGGCGCTTTATCGCCGTTTCAGTGATTCTGATAAAAGATTATCACATTATCCCTATAACTGCAAGGATTTAGAAGAGAATAGCTTTCTTTTTTGCAAAAAAGGATTTCACTTACCTTCCTAGTCCTAGTTCGGAAAACGTGATTGTATCAAGCTGTTAAGCATAATACTAACGCGAGAGACCTATAATAGCAAGTAAAAACACGCTAAATAGGAAAAATAGTTCAAATTCCTTAAAAAAAGAGCTAAAATACGCGCCTTTGCCTGACAACTCTAGGTTTCAACTACTACTCTCCTTCTAACATCATAGACTGGAATTTTTCTTTTTTAGTTGCGCTAATCCCGATTCCTTTTTCTAAATAAGCGTCAACTGAACCGTATTCTTTTCGCATTTCATCAAAAGCAATTTCTAAATAACCTGGTCTCGCCTCTGCCATTGGTCGAAAGTGCTCTAGTTCGATTTTTTGCGTATTTCCTGAAAAAGCTTCAATCAACCCTCGCATCTCACCTAGAATAGCATCCGCATATTGATTTGTAAGCTCGTAATCAGCTAAAATTGTCTTTTCTGGTACATCTAGTAGTTTTAATAAAAGTGCCCCTAAAACGCCTGTCCGGTCTTTTCCAGCCGTACAGTGAAATAAGAACGGCAAATCCGCTTTATCAATAATATATTCAAGAATTTCGCGGAATCCGTCCTTTGATTGTACAAAAACGCGATAACTTTCCCCCATTAGCGGCTCATACACGCGGGGATCATCAGGAATATCCATTTTTTGTGTCTCACTAGTTTCATTTTTAGCTGTGCCAATTGGAATATGACGATTTTTGATAGTTGGAAATATTGGCGATGGCTTCGCAACAATCTCAGCAGTACTGCGTAAGTCGCAAATCCATTTTATTCCCATTGTCTCTAGCGTATCGTAATCTTTAGTTGTCAGGTTAGAAAGGAGTGAAGATCGATATAATTTGCCCCATTTCACTCTTTTCCCAGCCGTATTCACATAGCCTCCAAGATCTCGAAAATTAAAACAGCCCTCGAATGGTATTATTCGTTCACCAACAATTTCGCTGAATCCATCTGGTTTTTGAATGATGAAGAAAACTGGTAAATCTTCGGTCAAAAGTAAAAGGTGCGTTTCCTTATCTACTACTAGTAACTGTTTTTTTTGACGCGTCACCCTCTGCTGAGCGGCTTTGAAAAATTGTTGAACCAACCGGGATATCTCCTTGCGACCACGTAAGCGACAACTGATTTCCCGTTCTTTGTGTTTGAATCATATATTTATCCCTCCAAATTCATAACTACACCTCTATATTAGCACAAAACCCCTCACAAAAAATTTGTAAGAGGTTTCTTCATCAATATTCTTCTTTCTCAAGCTTACGATCACGTCCCATGAGACGGTCTACTGCAAGTTGAGGATTTTGATTTTCAAATAATACTTGGTAAATAGCCTCAGTAATCGGCATATCAATTTCCAATTTTTGCGCCCATTGATGAACTGCTTTAGCTGTGCGTACGCCTTCAACGACCATTCCCATGTTTTCAAGAACGCGTTCTAAGCTCTCGCCTTTTCCAAGCATATTCCCAGCACGCCAATTTCTCGAATGCACACTTGTACATGTTACGATTAAATCACCAATACCAGTCAAGCCATAAAACGTTTGTGGATCTGCACCAGCTGTCACACCAAGCCGTGTAATCTCAGCCATGCCACGCGTCATTAAAGCTGCCTTCGCGTTATCGCCATAACCAAGACCATCTGTAATACCAGCACCTAATGCGATAATATTTTTCAAAGCTCCACCAATTTCAGCGCCTATCACGTCTTCATTCGTATAAATTCGCAAATTATTATTTAAAAAAGCATCTTGTACAAGCTCTGCCGCAGCTAAATCTTTACAGCTCGCGCAAAGCGTTGTTGGATGATGGCGCACAACTTCTTCAGCATGGCTTGGTCCCGATAAAACAACGACTGCAGAACGTTTTTCAGAATCCACTTCCGCTTCAATCACCTGCGTCATTCGCAAATTCGTATCAGGCTCAATCCCCTTACTCACGTGCACAAGCAGTTTTGGCTCTTTTAAGGCGTTATTTAGTTGACTACAAACAATCCGCATAGCGCTTGTTGGAATCGCAATAACGACCATTTCCGCACCTTCTAATGCTTCTTCCAATACGAGAGTCGCTCGCATGTGCGGTGAAAGCGTCATATCAGGAAGATAGTGTTGATTGGTATGCTTCGTATTCAGTTCTTCAACCACTTCCGAGTGATTTCCCCAAATAACAACATCATGCCCATTCTCAATCAAAACCAGTGCCAACCCAGTACCCCAGCTTCCAGCACCAAGAACAGCAATCTTTTGTTTTTTCGTCATTAAATTCTCTCCTTTACTTTCTTTGGCGTGCTATCAAGCGTATTGGCGTGCCATCAAATGGAAAAGCTTCACGAATTCGATTTTCTAGGAATCGTTCGTAAGAGAAGTGCATCATTTCTGGTTCGTTTACAAAGACTACAAACGTTGGTGGTCGTACGGCAACCTGCGTCGTATAGTAAATTTTCAAGCGTTTACCTTTGTCCATTGGTGAAGGATTCATCGCTACAGCATCCATGATAACATCGTTCAAAAGACTTGATTGTACGCGTAAAGAATGATTATTACTGATGTCATTAATCATTGGGAATAAGTTCGTCAAGCGCTGTTTTGTAACGGCTGATACGAATACAATCGGTGCATAAGATAGAAATACGAATTGTTCGCGAATATCTTCAATAAATGCGTTCATCGTTTTCTCATCTTTTTCAATCGCATCCCATTTATTTACAACGATTAAGATGCCACGCCCTGCTTCATGTGCATAACCAGCAATTCGTTTATCTTGCTCACGAATTCCTTCTTCGGCATTTAGCACGACTAAAACTACATCGCTTCGTTCAATCGCTCGCATCGCTCGCAAAACGCTATATTTTTCTGTTGATTCATAGACTTTTCCGCGCTTTCGCATACCAGCCGTATCAATCATTACATACTCTTGTCCATCAAATTCATACGGTGTATCAATCGCATCACGTGTCGTTCCGGCAACATCAGAAACAATGACGCGCTGCTCGCCTAATAAAGCGTTCAAAATAGATGATTTACCCACATTAGGACGTCCGATAAGGGAAAATTTGATAACATTCTCATCGTACTCTTCTTCCCCGTGTTCTGGGAATTTTTTAAATACATCATCTAGTAAATCGCCAAGCCCCAAGCCATGTGATCCCGAAATTGGGAATGGTTCGCCAAACCCAAGCGAATAAAAGTCATAAATTTGGTCCCTCATTTCGGGATTATCAACTTTATTAACTGCTAAAACGATCGGTTTTTTTGATCTGTATAAAATTTTGGCCACTTGTTCATCGGCATCTGTCACACCTTCACGACCATTTGTAATAAAAATAATAACATCTGCTTCATCAATTGCAATTTCAGCCTGCGCCTTGATTTGCGCTAAAAATGGCTCATCTCCTAAATCAATTCCACCTGTATCAATAATATTAAAATCACGTCCAAGCCAGTCAGCCGAATTATAAATCCGGTCCCGCGTGACACCTGGAATATCCTCCACAATCGAAACACGTTCCCCAACGATGCGGTTGAAAATAGTGGACTTGCCGACGTTCGGACGCCCGACAATTGCTACTACTGGTTTAACCATTATTTCACCTTCTTTTTCTTTAAATTACTTCAGACTTTCTTTAGTTTAACAGTAAACAGGACTAGTATCAACTTAAATTTAACAAATAAAAAGCGGGGAGCTACATAGCACGCAAACAATACGTGATACTAGCTTCCCGCCCCCAGCGGATAAAAAACTTTCAGCGGGTCTAGGAACACCCATTTTCGTCGTTAAAAGCTCCGTTCCGATGCTCACGTACCAAAAAAGTACGCTCCGCTTCGCTACTCGCCTTTGCCTAGAAACTAGGTATTCCTAGATCCGCTGAGGTTTGATAGAAAATCATGTCAAGCAGTTTTTCTACATTATCGCTTATTTATCATCTGTTGTTTTTAAATCTTTTAGTTTATCGCCTATTAAATCACCAAGTTGGAATCCAGTGTTTTCTTCTGGCAATTCATAATCTGAAACCTCTGCAGGTGCTTCTGTCAACTCTTTAATGCTAAGTGACAAACGTTTATCTGCTTCATTTACATCCAGAACTTTCACTTCAATTTCTTGGCCCTCTTTTAACACTTCTTGAGGTGTACCAATGTGTTGATGTGAGATTTGTGAAATATGCACTAATCCTTCGACACCTGGGAAAATTTCAACAAAGGCACCAAATGTTACAAGACGCGCTACTTTTCCTTTCAAAACAGAACCTACCGGCGCTTTTTCAGAGATATCATCCCACGGGCCAGGTTGTGTTTCTTTGATAGATAAAGAAATACGCTCGTTCGCTGGATCAACACCGATAACTTTCACAGTTACAGTTTGTCCTTCTTCTAAAACATCAGATGGCGATGCGATATGTTGATAAGAAATTTGAGAAATATGCACCAAACCGTCAATGCCGTTCATATCGACGAAAGCACCAAAGCTCGTTAAGCGTTGCACTGTACCTTCGACAACATCACCTTCTTTAATTTCATTCAAGCGCTCTTGTTTTTTGCCAGATTTCTCAGCTTCGACGACAGCACGATGCGATAAAATTACACGATTGTTCTCTGGCTCAAATTCCACGACTTTAAACGTCAATGTTTGATCTTTATACGACGCGAAATCCTCTACAAAGTGATCTTCTACAAGAGATGCTGGAACGAATGCACGCACACCAAGATCGACTACTAAGCCACCTTTGACAACATCATTAACGACTGCTTCGAACACTTCACCAGATTCGAATTTTGCTTTAATATCATCGACAGATTGAAGCGCGTCTACTTTACGTTTAGATAATACCAATACATCGTCTTCTACTTTCAAAACGATTAGGTCTAACGTATCGCCAACACTCGCAACATCAGATGCTTGCTCAATATGAACATTAGATAATTCACTGATTGGGACAACACCATCTAATTTGGAATCAGGAATACCAACGTAAACCTGCTTATCCTCTACACTAGTAACAGTACCTGTGACTTTGTCGCCTTCTTCAAAATTTCTAACTTCTACATCATTTAACTCTTCAGACATGCATAGCCCTCCTCTAAAAACGTTTATCGTAAGCTAGGATTTCCCCAAGATTGACTGTTTCAAGAATAAAGTAAACGCAAAAAGCGATAAAATAAGCATGAATACGATACAATCTAACATTGGTTACAAAAATCCTGTTAACGAGATAAATTCTCTCTCTACTAACTTCCTACAAATACGTTCATTTGTCAAGTTTTTTAGGTCAATTTAACGTGATTTTCCTTACTAAAATGAAAATAATTCGTAAATCTAGACTTTCCGAAAAATTGTATAGACTTACTCCACGATTTTTCCTTCTGCTAATCGTTGGATTTCCGTTGCTACTTCTGCAATAGTCATCGACGTTGTATCGAGCTCAATCGCATCTTCTGCCTTCTGCAAGGGTGAGTGTTCTCTTGTGTAATCAAGGTAATCGCGTTCTTCTATTTCTTTTTTTAATTGTTCTAAATCACTCGGAAAGCCTTTAGCAACATTCTCTTTGTAACGACGTTCCGCACGCTCATTCACACTCGCTAGCAAAAATATTTTTAACTCCGCTTCTGGTAAAACGGCCGTACCAATATCGCGTCCGTCCATCACAATACCGCCTTCTGTCGCAAACACTTGCTGACGCTTTTGTAACTCTTCACGAACAACAGGGTGCGCCGCAACTTCCGATACATTTGCCGTTACTTCCAACGACCGAATAACTTCCGTCACATTTTCTCCATTGATAAAAACTTGCTGTACTTCTCCTGGCTCAAAACGAATGGATGTTTCCTCCAACATTTTGCCCAGCGTTGTAGCATCATGAAGCGCTATGCTTTGCGAGATAGCTGCATAAGTAACAGCACGGTACATCGCTCCTGTATCGATATAAATGTAACGTAATTCCTTAGCGACAATCTTTGCCACCGTGCTTTTCCCTGCAGCTGCTGGGCCATCTATCGCGATACAAATCTTTTTACTCATTATTATGGTTCGACTCCTTCATCATCTAAAATTGGTTTGGCAAATTTCTTCCTCTGCAGCAATTAAGACTGCCAATTTCATGCGCGCTTTTTTGCTGTCGTAATCTTTTCCGAGAATGACTCCCTTTTTATATAGATCGTACGTGCTACCTTCATAATCATAAGTCGTGTAGACATTTCCTTCTTCCGCACTCGTTGAAATGACAATTGGAATATTAGCAGCTAGAGCTCGCTCAATGGCAGGCATCATCCTAGGCGCAACTTGTCCACGCCCCACACCTTCCAAGACAATACCATTTGCCCCAGCCTCACGCGCAGCATCAATAAATAAGCCATCCGCCTCTAAATAACATTTCACGATATAAACAGAAGGCATCGCCCGCTTAATCAAGTAGGATTCGTGCTCTACTGGCTTTTGGTACAGAAAAACTTGGTCATTATCGATGATTCCTAGGTAACCAAAGCCAAATGCACCGAAGCCTTGAATATTAGAAGCATGTACTTTTTTAACATAGCGCGCCGCAAAAATACGTTCATTAAAAACGACCACTGTCCCAGTGTCACGAAGTTCTTTGACACTCGCTGTATAAATCGCGTGGCGAATATTAATATATGCATCCGACCCCGCTTCACCCGGTGCCCGTTGCGATCCAGTCACAACAACTGGCCTCATATCACTAATCGCTAAATCTAAAAAGTAAGCCGTTTCTTCCAAGGAATCAGTTCCATGCGTCACAACGACCCCATCATATGTATCATCCTCAAAAATCTGCATCACCAAATTCTTTAGCGATAGTAAATCTTGAAATGTAATATGCATCGATGGTAGCTGGAACGTTGAAAAAATATCAATCTGAATTTCTGCAGGCAATTCACAAAGCGCTGCTAATTCCTGCCCTGAGAGTTCACCTGAGGCCAAGCGTCCCGACTCTGTTTTCGTACTCGCAATCGTTCCACCAGTCGTAATTAAAGCTACTTTTGCCAACAAACACACCTTACTTTCCAGAAAAAAATCGAGAAAAACGGTTCTCTGTCATTCTCGATTTTCTTTATTTTTTTCACAAACTTATTGCGGAATCTTAAGCACTGTCCCAATTGGTACATTATCATTTGTAATACCGTTTACTTGCTTAATTTTTGCAACATTGGCAGCTACATTCGAATTGCCATAAGCTTGACGTGCAATTTTGTATAACGTATCACCGGCAACAACTGTATGTGAAGCTTTGGCTTCTGCGGCGGCCTTCGCTGCTTCATCCTCTTCTTTTTGTTTCGCTTCTGCTGCCAATCGATCTTGCTCTGCTTTTTTGGCTGCAGCCTCCGCTTCTTGTTTACGCGTCTCCTCAGCTTTTGCAGCTGCAATACGATCTTGCTCCGCTTTTTGGGCCGCGGCTTGTTGAGCTTCTTCTTCTTTTTTCTTCGCTTCTTCTGCTTGCTGCTTCTCTAAAGCAGCTTTTTTGTCAGCCTCTTCTTTTGCTTTAGCATCAGCTGCTGCTTTCTCTTTTGCTTCCTTTAGTTTCTCCTCATTACTTGCAATATTTACCTCTTTAGGCTTCGTTGTCGTCTCGGTTTGCGCATTCTCCGTTGTTACTTTATCTTCACTATTAGAGCCAAAATTAAGCACAAACAAGTACACACCTAAACACACAATTGGAATGAGCAAAAAGAAAATAATTAATAAATTCAATATTGGGTAGCGGAAAATTGCTTTCTTTGATTTATTAGCACGTCTGCTTTGGGAGCGTGATGGAATCGAATCAATATAATCATCATCGTACTCTTCACCTAATTGCTTAAACTCTTGATCGTCGTTTCTACCCATATTTTCGTCTTCTTTCTTAACCACGCGCGACCCCTCCTTCATTCTGATATCTATTTCTCATATCTAACGCACCAATAAAATTGAAAACGATGTGAAAGATTATTACAGCGATTAAATTCTGATTACTAAATTGAAATAGTCCTGCAATAATTATACTAGTTATTATAACATTGAACAACAGATATACTTTATTTAAATACCGAAAATGTACAAGCACGAATAAAATAACACTCGCCCAAAAACCAAAATAAAATTGGATTATCCCGCGGAAAACAAGCTCTTCCGCAACACCAATCAGACAACATAACAAAAATATATCCAGTAGTTTTCGATTGCGAAAGATTAACTGGTTCAAACCACCGTCATCCGTCATTCGCTCTGGCAATAAGCGATCCAGCCAAACATTCAAGCTTCCCAAACCAAGCCCTAAAATTAGCCCATAAAGAACTCCAATCCAGCCAAAGCTTAATTGTCCTAACCAATTTAAAATACCAGTACTGATAAAAATAATACCAATTCCAAGTAGAATTAACAACCCATTTTGCCATAAAAAAACACTTGTCATTTCTTTTTTTGTCATATATTTTATTTTCCCGGCCATATTTTATCCTCATTTCAATAAGTAGTCCAAATATTCCTGCCATCCTTGCTGTACTTCTATTGCCTCATTTTCACCTTCGAAATCAGAAAGATTTACACCACAGACATCACAACATTTAGACACGATATCGTCCTTTGCAACCTCCTCAAAATAGTTATGAACAAATCGGCGCCGGCACGTAATCCCTTTGATAAAATTCAAAAATGTGAACAGATTTTCACGTTTCCAACGCTTACGGAACTGAATTTTTTCCTTAATTCTTTCAGGCGTCAAACCAAGCTCACGATAAAATGCCAAGAATCGCCGTTCTGTTATCGGCAATTGTTCTGTCAATGCAGGACTAAGATATACCAATTCTTCTTCCGGTAAATCTCTATCTTGCAGTTGCAACTGAATCACCTCATCACCATCTGCGTATAGCAAAATCGCAATACTTGGCGCGCCATCTCTTCCTGCGCGCCCAATCTCTTGCAAATACGCCTCTAAATCACCTGGCATATGAAAATGAATCACAAAGCGTATATCTCCTTTATCGATACCCATCCCAAATGCACTCGTCGCACAAATAAGATGCAACTGATTTTGAATAAATTGCTGCTGAATTGTTACCCGGTCCTCTCCGCTCATATCACCGTGGTAAAAAGCCGTACGCAATCCATGATGTTCCGCAATCTCGTAAGCATATCGCTCTGCCAACTTCTTACTAGAAAAATAAATGATACCTGGACCTTTTAGAGATCCCGCTAACTTCAAAAGTTGTATTTGTTTTTCAAGCTTAGACTCCACCTTTTGCACAACCATAGCGATGTTTGGTCGGTCTACAGAATGAATCACATCGACACACGACACCAAACGTAATTGTGTTTTAATGTCTGCTCGTACTTTTTTCGTAGCCGTCGCTGTCAAAACCAGCGTCGTCGGTGAGTCAAGTTCCTCCCGAACAGCACCGAGCTCTAAATAATCGGGTCTGAAATCATGTCCCCACTGTGAAATGCAATGTGCCTCATCAACGACAAAAAGTCCAATAGTTAGACGCTTTATTGCCATCCGAATCTGTCTATTCCCCAACATTTCGGGAGATATAAAAATAAATTTGTACCTCGATAAATCAGCTAACGCATGCTGCTTCTCTTGTAAACTAAGAAAACTATTGAGTGCAATAACACGCTTTTCTCCGTTCGCCCGCATTCGCTCCACCTGATCCTGCATCAGCGACAAAAGCGGCGATACAATCAAAACTGCTCCCTCAAGTAAATATCCTGATAATTGATAACACACCGTTTTCCCAGTTCCTGTTGGCAGCATTGCAAAACAATCATTTCCGTCCAATACATGGGCTACAACTTCTCGCTGACCAACTCGAAAATCATTAAATCCTAAAAATCGTTCTAACTCCTGCTCTAACTGCATATCATGTCACTCCTTTTAGCAATCAGTGCTAATCGAATTTGAAAATAATCTAATGTTGGAAAAGCTTGTTTTATATCTTTCAATGAGTGCCACTGTCGGTCTGAAATAGCTGTAATTGTCGCACGGTCTACCCAAGAATATACGCTAAATTCAGGTATAGTCGCAGCAATTTCAACAATATGATCTTGAATCGTGCTCTCTTTCAAATTCCTCTTTGCCGCCATTTTTTCGAATGAAACGCCTTGCTTGGTAAGTTGCCATGTTTTTCGAGCCGAACTCGTCAAACCTTGCACAACATTTGGCATGAGTGTATCTAAAAGTGGAAAGTTCTGCGTCATCTTTGCAAACAAATAATGCAAACCATTTAGCCACTCAAAATAATATTCCCAAGGCGTACAGCCAAGTTCCTCTGCCACTTGAAGTGCTGTTTTGCCAATATAATTGCCACCAGAAAAACGCGGAACATAAAGCGCACCGTCCATCTCACGCAACCACTGCTCTAATTCCAAATAAAAACGACCACGCACTGCTTCTTTTGTACTTTCCGTCAAATGCTCAACCAGCCAATGTTTCACTGCCAACTGCGCTACATCATCACGCACAATTGGCAAATAATGCTTCACATCATGCTTAAAATTACTCAAAACCTGAATCACCAAAAGCAACCGTTCAAAAAAGGCGTTCGTTCGATTTTGATATGCAAAACCGTCTATGTATGGAAAGCGCGTCCTAAATGATATCTCTGCCTCCTCAAGTAGTTCAACGCCATCCTCTGTAATCGTAAGCAATCCTTTCGTTCGCAGCCGTTCTAACCTAGCATCGAAGTTTGTCTGTTTAAGCATCGGCACACAACCAAATAATGGTGTCGCATCAAATAAATGTGAATCCTGCACCGCTTGACCTGTGCGCTTCCCCGTTACCACTGCAAACAAAAAAGCCGATTTTCGCTTCAATGGAAAAGTTGCAATAACTGCCAACAAATAGTTATCTAATTCATCCATATCAATCAGCTCCTTCCTTGCATTCTTTTCACCTATTCTAACACGAAAACACCTGTTCGACACCTTATTTTACAAAAAAATTTTTTACCCCTTATTTACAGAAGTTGCAAATGGTTCTATAATATCAAAATGAGCCCAAAACTCAGGAGGTGTCAAAAACCTATGAAATATACGATCGTCGACCAATCTACATGTATCGCTTGTGGAGCCTGTTCCATTCATGCACCTTCTATTTTCGACTACAATGATGAAGGTCTAGCGTACAATACACTCGACGACAACACTGGCAATAACCCTATTCCCCCACAATTCGAAAATACGGCAATAGACGCCGAAGAGGCCTGCCCATCTCTGTCTATAAAAATAGCGGACCACCCATTTGAAGGCAATCCGCTAAAATTCGAATCTTAATTATACGTAGAAAAGCATTACACAATACCGTGATGCTTTTTATCTTTTTTTACTTTTAATTTTACAATCGTATTTTTCAAAATCCATGATTGCATTCTGCCATAAACGAGAGTAAATACTACTCCAACAACAATACCTTTTAATAAATTAAACGGCAGAATCGCAGTCGTAACAAGTGTTGCAATATTCGTTCCAGCAGGCAAACCACCAACCTTGATATAAAATGGCAGAAGGATAAAGTAATTGAACAACGACATCATCACCGTCATTGTAATCGTTCCAATTCCAGTACCTAAAATCATCGCTTTCATTGAGCGTGCATAACGGAAAACATAATAAATCGGTAACACGAAACAAATACCTGATAAGAAGTTCGCTAACTCTCCAATAGGCACTCCGACAAAGCTCCCTGTTACTAAATATTCCAACACATTCTTCACAAATTCAATCAAAATGATCGCAAGCGGCCCAAATAATAAACCACCAATAATTGCAGGAATATCACTGAAATCCAATTTCAAAAATGGTGCGCTTGGCAATAACGGAAACTGAATCAACATGATGACAAACGCCACCGCTCCCAATACTGCGATACTTACAAATGTCTTTAAAGAATACTTCTTCACCAAAATCACTTCTCCTTAGATGTTCATCCTAAGAATCTGCGGTTTCCCTTTATTTACACCGTACACTACGCGAAAAAAATCCCCCGAAAAAACATTCGAGGGATGGTATGTGAAATTCCAAACAAGATGAGCACATTCAAATAAGACTTCATAAAACCACGAAAAAACAGCATTTTAAAAATGTCCAATCCAAATGGACCATTACAAGTCAATTTTTCAAGTAGGGACGCCAAAAAACAAGCGAACCAACATCTCCTCCCATCCAGACTATACTGTCGGTTTTGGAATTGCACCAAATCAACCATCTCAAAAAAGAAACAGTTCGTGGACTTTAACCACCGGTCGGGAATTACACCCTGCCCCGAAGATGAACTATATTTTATTGTATTACTCCCGTATTGTACCACAAGCCATACCTACATGCAAAACTAGTTGCTCTTTAACCCCATGGAATTTCAGTGGATAACGACGCTGCAAGCTCACGGCTCTGTTTTAAACGCCTTTTACGAGCCAAACTTCGCTCCTCCGCGTCCCTGCTAATCATCTTCTCTTCCTCTGATTGAGGCTGAACCGTTGGGACTTCGACTGTTTTCCCATTATCATCAATAGCTACAAATGTCAAAAAAGAAGTAGCTGCTAAATAACGCTCACCATTTTTTAAGTTCTCAGCAATGACTTTCACAAAAATCTCCATCGAAGAGCGCCCTGTAGACGCCACGTAGGATTCCAGGCATACCGAATGATCGTTTTTGATTGGCTGAAGGAAATCAACAGAATCTGTGGAAGCCGTCACAATTCCGGTCCGACAATGACGCGAGGCGCTGATCGACGCAGTATCGTCAATATACGTCATCAAACGTCCACCAAAAAGCGTATTATGATTATTTGTATCCGATGGGAATACCCGGCTCGTCTTAATTACCAATGAATCTTTACAAAATTTTTGCATGCGTTCTGTCAATTTTATCAATCTCCTTTATATATCTGTTGAAAGCGGCAAGGTTACAATGAATGTTGATCCGATGCCAAGATGACTCTCTACTGTTATTTTCCCATTATGCGCCTCCACTATATTTTTCACAATCGCTAGGCCAATTCCAGTTCCTGTTTTTCCGCGTGTTCTAGCTTTATCTGCTTTATAAAAACGTTCAAACAAGAAAGGAATATCCTCTTCTGGGATACCACTTCCATTATCGATAATCTTAATCATCAGCTCATCCGCTTGGAAATCAGCTGTCTCATGCACTTCAACAACACCTTCGTAGTCTTCACGACCAGTATGACGAATCGCGTTCATAACCAAATTCACCAACACTTGCTCCATTCTATCTGGATCAAATGTGTACTCCAAATCAGGATTATCTGTTACCAAACGCAATTTCACATGATTTTCTTTAGCCAGCACTTCGAAATTGGAAACTACTTTGTCCAAAAACGGCGTCACTTGCAGGCGCTCTTTTTCCAACTGATTGAAACCAGCCTCCATTCTCGCCAAATCCAGCATATCATTCACCAAACGGCCAATGCGCAATGATTCATCATAAATAATTTGTGCAAATTCACGAACTTCTTCATCCGTTTGCGCCACACCATCAATAATCGCCTCACTGTAGCCCTGAAGCATTGAAATTGGCGTCCGCAACTCATGAGACACATTATTCACAAAATCTGCCTTCATCTTCTCTAGGCGCTTCTCCTCGGTCATATCTCGGATTACCGTAACGATACTTCGAATATCATCACCATTATAGAGCAACGTCAAAATGGCAACATACGTCTGATCACCAAACACGATTTCTCCAACTTGCTCCTCACGCGATTCCAAAATATTCGTCAACATTTGATCCAAATTTGGCGGGATAAGCACCTTGTCCTCATTTTCGGTTGAAAAGAACCAGTCGTGCAAGAACTGTTCTGCTGGTGGGTTACTCAAAATAATCGTCTTATCAATATTAAACTTAATAACACCGTCTGCCATCCCTACTAGAATATTTGACAATTGCTCTTTCTCTTGCCTCAACGCACTAATATTATATTTCAATTGTTGTGCCATTTTGTTAAAGGCAATCCCTAAGTCCCCAACCTCATCATGTGTATAAGTCGGAACTCGATTATCAAAGTTACCTTTTGAAACAGCAATCGCAACTTTCTTCATCTCTCGAAGTGGGTAAGCCATTCGCGATGATAAGATAAAAGATAAAATAGAAGTTGCTAAAATCGCTACAATTCCTGATATAATAAGGGTTTTTGTCACTTGTCCTGTTACTTTCAATATATCTTCATAGGATCTGTAAACATAAACCGTACTAATACCGCCATCTAGCGTCTTAAAGTGCTGTGCACCCATATGTACCTTTTCATTATCAGTGCCGTAGAAATTATACATTTCACTAATATATTTCCCCTTTGCCAAATGATCATTCATTTTTTCATCACTGAATAAGTGATCATATGCTTCTTCATTTAAGTACATCGATGTTTGCTTAGACGCAACAGACTCACCATTTTTCTCTACAATAACACCCATAGGCTGGTCCAACAGATTAATAGCCGCGGAAATCGTATCGAAATCAGTTCCCCCTTCAATTAGATGACCAATGTTTTCCGT
This sequence comes from Listeria rocourtiae subsp. hofi, assembly GCF_963575615.1. Classification (NCBI taxonomy): domain Bacteria; kingdom Bacillati; phylum Bacillota; class Bacilli; order Caryophanales; family Listeriaceae; genus Paenilisteria; species Paenilisteria rocourtiae. The sequence continues at coordinate 137,944 of NZ_CAUYTL010000001.1, forward strand.
AGTCGTCTTGATTTTATTCGTTATCTGCTCTGTATTTTTATCTTCATAAACAATGCCAATGAAAAATCCAGTTGCTACTAGAACACCTGTTAACAAAAGTATGATCGTTCCCCAAATCTTCCCTACGATACTATGCCAAAACCTCATTGTCACCAGCCCTTTAATCTGAATTTCCAATACCTTGTTGCTTGCGCCATTTCAAAAAACCTTGATATCAAGAAATAGATAGGCACAGTTAAACCTATCTATCTTCTATCCAAGATATTTATTCTATTTCTGTCACTTCAAACTTATAGCCTAAGCCCCAGACGGTCACAATCATTTTAGCTGCGTCCTCCGAAACATCGTATAATTTCTCACGAAGACGCTTCACATGTGTATCAATCGTACGCAAATCTCCGAAAAATTCATAGCGCCAAACTTCTTTTAGAAGCGATTCCCGGTCAAAAACCTTATCCGGTGATTTCGCTAAATAGTAAAGTAAGTCATATTCTTTAGGTGTCAAATTGATTTCTTGGCCTTCTACAATAACTCGATGCGCCTCATTATCAATTTTTAAATGTGGGAAAGTAATGATATCACCCGGCACGCTCGTTGCAACAGGTTGACTATGCTGTTGCGCGCGTCTTAAAACAGCTTTGACACGCAAAACAACTTCACGAGGGCTGAACGGCTTCACAATATAATCATCAGCACCAACCTCAAACCCTTGGACGCGATTTGCTTCCTCCCCTTTAGCTGTCAACATAACAACCGGTGTTGCTTTATATTCACGTAATTCACGACAAACCTCGATGCCATCTTTTCCAGGCATCATCAAATCAAGCAAAATGACATCATAACTATTATCAATTGCGAGCTGTAACGCTTGATCTCCATCACTAGCTTCTTCAATTTTATAATTTTCACGTTCAAGATACATCTTAAGTAAACGCCTAATCCGGTCTTCGTCATCCACAACGAGAATTTTAACTTGCTCACTCATAGGTAATCATCCCCTTACTCGTTTCTCTAAAAAGGAAACTTATTTCGGTATGTAATCATATTCCCTAGTCTTTTGTACCTTTTTATTGTCATTTTGTTCACAACTTTACTATAGCATAGAACAACCCCTAATAAAAAAGAAAGCCACTATTCTTGAACAAATTATACATGCTTTTTTTTATTTTAGCTATTTTTACGCCTTAAATTGTGAAACATGGCAAAAATTTTACATAAAACGGCAACAAAAAACTAGGGATAAAGACACAAACTCCCCTAGATTTCCATTGAAAAAGTAATATGATCTGCTCTTTTCTGTTGAAGTCTTATTCCCCTGAATTCTAAGTTATTCATTTCAAAAACTTATTTCTTATCCCCAAATTGCGTTAACGACTTCAATTTCTTTACTTCATGATGCGTCAACTCTCGTCGTTCACCAGCATTCAGCCCTTTTAAATCAAGAAACGCGTAGGCTTCTCGTGATAGCTTCTGAACAGGGTGCCCAATACTGTCGAACATTTTACGAACTTGGCGATTGCGTCCTTCATGGATAATAATCTCGACAATCGCTTTTTCTTTCTTCTTATCAAATGTTTGCAAACGGACTTTTGCCTTTGCAGTTTTTCGGCCTTCAATCATGACGCCATTTTCTAGTTTGCGCAATGCCTCTTTTGACGGAATGCCTTTGACACGTGCAATATATTTCTTCTCAACCTCATATTTTGGGTGCATCAATTGATTGGCAAAGTCACCATCATTTGTCATCAGTAGCAGACCAGAAGTATCGTAATCAAGGCGACCAACTGGGTACAAGCGCTCCGGAATATCAATGAAAAAATCTGATACAACGCGCCTTTTTTTGTCATCTGATACCGCAGACATGACGCTACGTGGTTTGTACAGCAGAAAATAGCGTTTCACTTCTTGCGTTAACTCAATACCGTTGACTTCGATTTTATCCGAACCGCCAACTTTAAGCCCCAATTCTCGAACTACCTTACCATTGACTTTCACTTTTCCTTCTTCAATCATTACTTCTGCTTTTCTACGTGATGTAATTCCTGCATTCGCAATTACTTTTTGCAACCGTTCCATCTTGCACCTCTTTTTAGCTATTCACTAATTATTATTCTAGCACTATTTCCCGCCAAACCGATCAAAAAATAAGTCCATCTCATCTTGAATCATTTCTTCTGAATCTATGTTATCCATCGATGGCAAATCTTCTAACTTATTCAAACCGAAGCAATCCAAAAATTCGGAAGTCGTTACATACAGCTTAGCACGGCCAGCACCTTCTACGCGACCTTTATCCATTATTAACCCTTTTGCAATTAACGTATGAATAGGGCCATCCGTCTTGACACCACGAATATCATCAATCTCCATCCGCGTAATTGGCTGGCGGTAGGCTACAATAGCAAGCGTCTCAAGAGATGCCTGAGAAAGCGTAGTATTACCAGGTACTTCGACTAGTTTTCGCAAATAGGCCGCATGTTCTTTTTTTGTTGCTAGTTGAAACGTCCCTGCGAGCTCTAGCAGAACAATACCACGTTCTGCTGATTTTTCATAGCTATCACTAAGCATTTCCAACAAATTTAGCGCCTCAATATGGCTAATTTCCATGACTTCCGTTAGTTGTTTCGTGCTCAGCCCTTGATCCCCTGCTGCAAAAAGCAAGCTTTCAAGAATTCCTAATTTTTTACTCACAGCTCTTCTTCACCTCTACTAAAAACATATAGCTTCGCAAAGCTAGTTGCCTGCTCCACACCAATTTGACGGCGCTTCATCAATTCCAACACAGCCAAAAATGTTACGATTAAATCATCTTTTGTCGTCATGGCAAACAAATCTTCAAATACGACACTCCCACGGACCAACTCAATCCGGTCCATCACTTCATTCATCCGCTGATCAATCGATATTTCTTGTTTCGTAATACGCGTGTGGAGTGGCTGACTAAGTTTTTTACGCCGGAGCATCTTATGAAAAGCCCCCAACATATCATTGAGCGAAACGTCCAAATTTGCCTGTTTTCCAGATGTATCGTATTCTCCCAAATCCATCGGTGCCTTGCCAAAATAAAAATTCCGCTCCGATTCCTTCTCTTTTAGTTGTTTTGCAGCCTCTTTAAAACGCTTGTATTCCATTAATTTTTCAACTAGTTCATCACGAGGATCGACGGAATCATCAAATTCAAAATCTACCTCGAGCTCTTGTTTTGGCAACAACATTTTGCTTTTTATCGCCAAAAGTGTCGCTGCCATTACTAAATATTCGCTGGCCACATCGAGTTCCAGCTCCTTCATCAAATGAATATACTCCAAATATTGATCTGTGATATCCGCCATTGGAATATCATAAATATCAATTTCCAGTTGCTGAATCAGTTGAAGTAGCAAATCAAGTGGTCCCTCGAACGCTTCTACCTTAAAATTAATTCCAGTCATTGAAAAGCCACCTTAATGAAGCGATAAATCCAGCTGCACTAGATTCTCATAAGTTTCACGCGCAACAACCAGCTTATCTTCCCCATTTTCCACGAAAACAACTGCCGCACGAGGAATTCTATTGTAATTGTTCGCCATCGAGTAACCGTAAGCCCCTGTGCAAAATACTGCCAAAACCTCTCCTGCATCTGATTTTGGAAGCGGCAAATCCCAAATCAACATATCACCAGATTCACAGCATTTTCCAGCAATAGATACCGTTTCTTCTGCCACTTCTAATGGTCGCTCCGCAATGACAGCATCATATTTCGCCTCATACAAAGACGGTCTAATATTATCCGACATCCCGCCATCGACCGCAACATAACTACGAATTTCAGGCACTTCTTTACGCGATCCAATCGTATACAGCGTCGTGCCTGCTTCACCTACAAGTGAACGGCCTGGCTCGATCCAAATCTCTGGCATATCCAAACTATTCGCCGTTGCAACTTCGCGCACATCCGCAATAATTTCGCGCACATATTGTGATGGCGGTAACGGTTGATCATCCGCGGTATACCGCACCCCAAAACCACCGCCAAGATTTAGCACCTCGGCATGAAAACCAAGTTCATTTCGCCAAATAACCAATTGTTCCATAATACGGTGTGCTGCCAATTTAAAACCAGTCGTTTCAAAAATTTGCGACCCAATATGGCAATGCAATCCAATCAATCGGAAAACTTCAATTGCCAACACTTGCTTAATTGCTTCCTCCGCCTGGCCATTCGTCAGACCAAAGCCAAATTTGGAATCATCCTGCCCTGTCAAAATATAATCATGCGTATGCGCCTCAATACCAGGTGTCACACGAATCAAAACGGATACAGAAGCATTCTTTTCACGTAAAACTTCCGCAAGCATTTCAATCTCATAAAAATTGTCAATAACGATACAACCAATACCATAATCAACCGCCATTTCTAATTCTTGTCTCGTTTTATTATTGCCATGAAAGTGAATTCGCTCCGCTGGGAATCCAGCTTGCATCGCCGTATATAGCTCACCACCAGAAACAACATCTAGCGATAGCCCTTCTTCGTGCATCAATTGGTAAATTGCAATCGCTGAAAAAGCTTTACTAGCGTAAGCAACTTGCGCCTTCACTCCAAGCTCCTCAAACGTTTTCTTAAAACCACGAGCCCTTTCTTTAATCAACGCAACGTCATATACATAAAGCGGTGTCCCGTATTTTTGCGCCAGCTTCAAAGTGTCCACCCCTCCAATTTCTAGATGCCCCACTTCATTCACTTGCATAGTCCCAAATGATTCAAACGTCACGTCAATCCCACCTTTACTTGTTTAGTCACCAACACTCGCCTATCAACAAAATGCTCAAGCCCCCACCCCCCCCCCGCAAAAAGCACTTAAAGGACGAAATTGAGCGTTTATCATTAGCTACGAAGTGAAGATACAAAAGTTCTTTTATATAGTAGCACACAAGCACGCTTCTGAACAATAGGGAACATGCAGATTTCACCTTTTTTTAATATCTAGAGGATTCTATGTAGTCACAAAAAGAGCCTGATGCCTACTTCAAAGTGTTGCACCAGACTCAAATCTCATTTTATTTCACATTTCCGACTAGCGCTTTAACATAGGTCAAGAAAGTTTCTTTCACATGTTCCGTCGTTTCGATAACCTCTTCGTGACTTAGCGGTTGGTCTAAAATGCCAGCAGCCATGTTTGTAATACATGAAATTCCTAAACAACGCAATCCACAATGATTAGCGACAATGACCTCAGAAACGGTTGACATACCGACTGCATCCGCTCCCAATGTTCGCATCATCCGAATTTCTGCCGGCGTTTCATATGTCGGGCCAGTAAATCCAGCATAAACCCCTTCACGAATTTCTATTTCCAAATCCTGAGCCAAAAGACGCGCTTGTTCCCGTAAATCCAAGCGATACGCATCTGACATATCTGGAAAACGCGGACCAAAATGATCGTCATTTTGGCCAATAAGCGGGCTCGTTCCTGTAAAATTAATATGATCCGAAATTAGCATCAAATCACCAGCATTAAATAGCTCATTTACCCCACCAGCCGCGTTTGTTACAATCAAAATTTCAACGCCAAGCTCCTTCATCACACGAACAGGAAACGTCACATCTTGCATCGAATATCCTTCGTAGAAATGGAACCTACCTTGCATTGCAACGACTTCTTGATTCTCTAGCTTCCCGAAGACGAACTGACCCGCGTGACCTTCTACCGTTGAAACTGGGAAATAAGGAACATCATTATATTTAATAACCGTTGGCGCCACGATTTCGTCTGCCAAAACACCAAGTCCTGAACCTAAAATAAGTCCAATTCTCGGCTTCTCACTATATGTTTCTTTAATTTTTTTTACCGCTTCCATCACTTTTGTATAATTCATTTATCCAATCACTCCTTTTATAATCAACCTTAAGCACGCGGATGGTATTGCTTATAAACATCTTTCAACCGCGCTTTCGTAACATGTGTATAAATCTGCGTCGTAGAAATATCCGCATGACCTAACAGCTCCTGCACAGAACGTAAATCCGCCCCATTTTCTAAAAGATGTGTTGCAAACGAATGCCGTAATGTATGTGGCGTAATCGGCTTATCAATCCCTGCCTTAGATGCAATTTGTTTCAAGTTTTTCCAAAATCCTTGTCGAGTCATTCCACGCCCATGATGGTTCAAAAAAACAACATCATTCCGCTCCGAAGTACGTCGCAATCTCGGACGACCAAATTCTAAATAACGCTCTAAGACCGTTGTTGCCGTTTTACCAAGTGGGATAATGCGCTCCTTATCACCTTTTCCGATAGTCTGAATAAAACCCATCTCCAAATGCAAATCATCTAATTGTAGCCGTACTAACTCTGTCACCCGAAGCCCTGTCGCATACAAAACCTCAAGCATCGCCCGATCTCGCATTCCAAGTGGATTAGATGCGTTAGGCGCCTCCAGTAATTTCTCAACATCATCCAGATTCAAAATTTTTGGCAATGTCTGCGCCTGCTTCGGTGTCTCAATTTGAATCATCGGATCTCGGTTCGCTATCTTTTCATGCAACAAAAAATGAAAAAAAGAACGCAATGAGGCCATATAGCGCGCAATCGTTCTCGGTGATTTCTTCTCTAATTTAGCATAAGCCATAAAACTCACAATATGTATACGCTCTACATCGCGAATATTCATCGCTTCTTGCTCTTCCTCCAGGTAATGCACAAAATAGCGCAAATCTCGTTCGTAAGCAACCAATGTATTCGTCGATAAACCTTTCTCAACCTGCAAAAAATGCAAAAAATCGAGTATTAAATCATCCATAAGCAATCTCCTCAATAAGCATTTTCCTGACTATCGAACTCGCATGCACTTCCTTGATAGCTTCTAAAAGACTGCCAATAAACTTCAAAAACAATCCCACCACACCAGTATATCAAAAAGCCTAACGTTGCGGAAGCGAAAAAAAATATAAATGAAAGTAAAAAGGAGTTCTAGGCAAAAGTTTCATGAAAGACTTTTGCCTTACTTCGCACCGTTTTATATTAAAACCCTCACTCACCATCAAAAGCAATTTTTAGCGATAGTCGACCTATTAGATGATTTATTCAGCTTTTTTCATGCTTGCTTTACACACCGTACAGATACCTTGAAATGTCAGGCGGTGATCTTTCACAAGAAAATCCCATTTCTGCTCAACAATTTTTTCAACATCATCAAGTAAATCTTCTTGAATCTCCTCTACAGAACCGCATTCCAGGCATACCAAATGATGATGGAAATGCTTTGCGCCTTCTTTTCGTAAGTCGTAACGTGCCACGCCATCCCCAAAATTAATCTTATCTACAACACGTAATTCTGTTAAAAGTTCCAAAGTACGATAAACTGTTGCTAATCCAATATCTGGTGAAATATTTTTAACACGTAGATAAACATCTTCCGCACTTAAATGATCTTTTTCATTTTCCAATAAAATTCGAACTGTTGCTTCACGTTGTGGCGTTAGTTTATAACTTGCTTCATGCAATTGTGATTTAATACGTTGAATACGGCCTTCCATTTTATGCCTCCCTCAGAAACAAACAATCATTCTCAATTAGTAGTTTATAATAATTCTAAATAAAAATCAAGCCTGTTTAATCTTCTACTAATATAGCAAAACAATTGGAATAAGTGGTTTTTATATCTATTTAAAGATAGCATAAAAGACTACAAAAGTCTATTCAGATTATCAATTACATGAGAGAGTTATAATCTATTTATAATTATTATCATTTAACTTTAGCAAGTAAATACAAGAAATATGGTGCTCCAATAACCGCTACAACAATACCTGCAAAAATTTCTGAAGGTTGTAATATTATTCGACCAATCGTATCCGCGACAAGGAGCAATAGTGCACCTACGAGCGCTGAAATCGGCAATACCCATTTGTGCCCACTACCAACTAGCCGCCTTGCGATATGCGGCCCGATTAAACCAATAAAAGCGATACCTCCACTGACTGAGACACAAGCAGCAGCTAATGCTACGGCAACGATGATCAGGATAGCTTTCTCTTTTTCCGTTTTAACACCTAGTCCAGTTGCTACTTGATCTCCAAAACCAAGGATATCTAACGTTTTAATTTTAAATATCGCCACCGTTACTAAAATAAGGAGCCATGGAAGTAGCGCAAAAACATATTGCCAATTACTAGCCCAAATATTCCCCGCAAGCCATTCCGCGACGATTTGATAATTCTCTGGATCAAGGCGAATCGTTAATAGCGTCATTAAGGCTGCAACTGCCGCCGATACCGCAACCCCTGTTAAAACGAGACGATTTGGTAATAGTCCTTCTTGTTTACTATAAGAAAGGCCATATACGATAAATGCTGTGAGAATAGCACCTACGAAGCCAACTAAAGGCATAAACATAACAGGAACATCAAGGGTGGATGGAAAATAGGAAATGTAGAGCATAACTGCCAGCCCTGCACCATTATTAATCCCAAGTATACCAGGATCGGCCAAACTATTTTGCGAAACAGCCTGTAATAGCGCACCTGAAACAGCAAGTCCCGCACCTACTAAAACCGCCACAACAATACGCGGTAGGCGAAACTGCGAAATAATCAATGTATCTTGTGGTGAACCTTGCCCAAATAGCGTTTTGATAACATCTACGAATGGGATTTTCGAAAAACCCGCATTGACGCTGTATACGAACATACCTATAAGTAATATAACGAGCGAAATCAAAATCAACCAACGTTTTCGTGTAACTTTTTGTTCCATTGCTGTTCTCATCATCACAGACTCCTCCTTTCCTTACGAGCCACATAAAGGAAGAAAGGAACACCAATAAGGGCGAAAATAACACTAATTGGCGTCTCGTATGGCGGATTAACCATTCGTGCACCGATATCCGCATAAAGCGTTAAAAGTGCACCAATAACCGCTGAACACGGGATAATCCAGCGATAGTCCACACCCACCATATAACGAACAAGGTGCGGTACAATTAGCCCGATGAACCCAACAGGACCAACGACTGAGACTGCCATTCCCGCCAAAATTAACACAATCAACATCGAAAGTAATTTAGTTCTTGTTGTGTTTTGTCCTAAGAAAATCGCGATATCATCACCAAGACTTAAAATTGTAACAGATTTGCTCAATAATATCGCCGCGATTAAAGCACCTAAGAGCCACGGCCACACCACGGCAATTTGCGACCACTTCACACCTGCTACACCACCTGCAAACCAAAAAGCTAAATCTTGGCCCAACTTAAAATAAATCGCAATCCCCTCACTTAGCGCTGTTAATAAAGAGGCCACAGCTGCCCCAGCTAAAACGAGCCGCGTCGGTGATAAACCGCCTTTTACAAGTGCACTAACACCAAAAACAAGGATACAACCTATCGCTGCTCCTAGGAATGAAAAAAAAATCAGGTAATTGTAGCTAAGCCCTGGCAAGAAAGCAAAACATACAGCAATCATAAAAGCTGATCCTGCATTGAGACCCAGTAAACCACTATCCGCGAGTGGGTTTCGCGTCATTCCTTGCATCACAGCCCCAGCAACTGCGAACGCAGCGCCGACCATCATATCTGCCAAAACACGCGGAATACGCAATTCCCAAATAATTTGATGTGTCGTTAAAGCTTTGTTGTAATGAAATAATGCATCCCAAACGGTAGCTAAATCAATGTCTGCCGCACCAACAGCAATGCCAATAAAAGCAGAGATGACAAGAACCGCGACACCCACCGTCAATATCACGGTAGCCATTACTGGGCGTGTTTTTAATTGGGAAAGTTCCTTCGTTTTCATCGTACCCAGATCCCCTCACTATGTATCGAATTCGCGCTAGAAACTTAATAGTTCCGGCGCAAATCCCCATTTCTTATTTGCTATCTAAAATTTTATTTACAATTAAATCCATTTGTCCTTCTACCGCAATCGGATCATAATTATACATCTCATCAAAATCCATCGTGAAAATATGATTCGCTCTATAAGCCGGTAAGTCTTTCCAGATGCTCGAAGCTTCTATACCGTCAAGTGCGCCATTCCTAGTGTCCCCGTGCTTAAAACGCGTCACAAACATATAGTCCGCCGCAAAATCAGGCAGCACTTCTAGCGAAATTTGCTTGTAGCCATCTCCATCAATAACTTCATCTTGAATTTTCTTAGGCGCCTTTAATTGTAATGCGTTATAGAGGACTTGTCCACCCCGACCCCAATTATCCCCAAAAACATAGAAATTTTTATCATCGCCTTCATACAATCCAACTGTTGCATTTGGCGCAATAACACCTTTAATTTTCTCTCTTGCCTGCACCGCTTTCTTATCAAAGTCCGCTAGCCATGACTTCGCTTCATCTGGTTTGCCAACGATTTCTGCAATAGCGGTTAGTTCATCTTGCACGCTCTTGTATGTATTGTAAGGTATTAAAATAGTTGGCGCAATTTTCTTCATTTGGTTGTACTGATCCTCTCCGGACACAATGATTAAATCTGGTTGCAATTCAGCTACTTTTTCGACTGATGCTGGGTCACCAATATCTTCTACGCCTTTTTTATATGCATCCAAATAAGGGTTTTCCAAAACAAAAGATGTCGCACCAATTGGTTGCACACCGAGAGCTACGAGCGATCCCATATATTCCGTTACAACGATTTTCTTCGGATTATTCGGTATCTTTACTGTTTTACCATTCAACATTTTATATGCATGCGTCTCTGATTTCCCCTCCGCGGATTGGTCACTCCCACATGCCACTAAAATAACCGCCATAACAGCAGTTATCACTAAAAATAAAATTTTTTTCAAAATTTACTCCTCCTTTTTAATTGATAATGATTATCAATATCATTAGGAATTATAGCAACTTACTTTTCAAAAAGCAAGAGTCACACAGTCTATGCTACGAAAAATAAGAATAATAAATGGTTAGCTATTGCAACTTTCGCCAAAAAATTCTATACTAGTCTATGAGAATGATTATCAATCGCGAAAATTAAGGAGCGATGCATAGATGAATAATTTAAAAACAGAAGGCTTACAAATTTCGTACGACAAGCGTGTTATTGTGGACGCTTTAAATATTGAAATACCAAAAGGCAAAATTACAGCACTAGTTGGCGCCAATGGTTCGGGTAAATCGACTATTTTAAAAACCATGTCCCGCCTGATGAAGCCATCTAAAGGTAACGTTTTTTTAGATGGAAAAGCAATTCATCGTCAATCCACAAAAGAAATTGCCAAACAGCTAGCTATTCTGCCACAAAACCCCACCGCGCCGGATGGTCTTACTGTAACAGAACTTGTTTCCTACGGTCGTTCTCCCCACCAAAGTGGCTTAAAGTCAATGTCTGCCAAAGACCGCGATATGATTCAATGGGCAATTCGCGTCACTAGCATGACTGATTTTGCAGACCGTTCCATTGATAGTTTATCCGGAGGACAACGACAACGCGCTTGGATTGCGATGGCCTTGGCACAGGAAACTAGTATTTTATTTTTAGATGAACCAACAACATTTTTAGACATGACTCATCAGCTAGAAGTCTTAATGTTGCTAAAACAGCTAAACCTACAAGAAGATCGTACAATCGTTATGGTTGTGCATGATTTAAACCACGCCTCTCGTTTTGCTGATCATATGATTGCTATTCGCTCTGGTCAGGTAATCGCAGAAGGTTCACCAGTAAACGTGATGACTGAACAAACATTAGAAGATGTATTTGGCATCAAAGCAGATATTATGCTCGATCCACGTACCGGCGTCCCACTATGCTTACCATACGAAACGTGCCAAGCCTGTGAAATAAGACAAGTCGCAACTAAGTTAGCAGGTGAAGTTGTTGTCAAACTTGTATGATGTAACAATTATCGGTGCTGGACCAGTTGGCTTATTCACTGCCTTTTACAGCGGTCTTCGCTCTTTAAAAACAAAAGTAATCGATGCCGAGCCAGCTGTCGGTGGCAAAATTCGATACTTCTATCCCGAAAAGATTATCCGCGACATTGGTGGCATACCTGCAATTGAAGGACAACAACTTGTGAAAAACTTACATGAACAAGCCCAAACTTTTCATCCTACTATTATATGCGGAGAACAAATTACAAAACTCATGAAGCAAGCAGATGGAACCTTCTTAATTAAAGCAGAAAACGGAAATCACCACTATAGTAAAACCGTAATCATCGCAGCTGGGAGTGGCACATATGAAGTCAATCCATTAGAAGTATCTGGTAGCGAAAACTATACAACCAGCCTATTCTATGACATTAAAGACGTCGCAAGTTTTCAAGATAAAACTATCGTGGTTTCCGGTGGTGGCAATGCAGCAATTGACTGGGCGCAAGCGCTAGAGCCGATTGCAAAAGAAGTCCACCTCGTTTATCGTGGTGAGAATTTCAAAGGCCATGAAGAACGCGTCAAAGAAATGCATGATTCCACCATCTGCGTTCATGTAAACCATGAAATTACAGCCCTACAAGGCAATTCAACAAATTTAAAAAGCTGCATCATTCACTGTAACAGAAATGGAAACACAACTAAAATCGATACAGATGCTATCGTCGTAAACCACGGTGTAAAAGTCAATCTCGGCTCCATGCTTGATTGGGGCTTTGATACTTCTGAGTACGGTATTCTTGTCAATCATGAGATGGAAACTAGTGTACCTGGTATTTATGCATGTGGTGACATCTGCACTTACCCACGTAAGATGCGTATCATTGCGGCTGGCATACATGAAGGTCCAATCGCCATCAACAGTGCAAAAAATTTCTTAGATCCTGAAGCTGATGATGTCGCTATGGTCAGCACACACCATGAAAGTTTTAGCGAAGTATAAAACAATAAAGCCAGCACCTCATATATTACAAGAGTTGCTGGCTTTATTTTATCTATTTTCAAGAAATTTCCTGTTTCTTTTCTTGACAAGCTGACTTGAAGTTTTTCCAACTACCGAAATAATAACGTACCAATCGATAATCCTCAAACTCGCTCATTGTAGGAAACCTCCGCATAATCCGTTCCATTTCCAAAATATCAAGAATTAGTCGGTCCTTTATTTCTTTGCCTTCCTCTTCACCTGCGAACTTTGTTAAGCCTGCCTGCTCAAGAAAAGCCTCCCAAGAATCATAGTGCTCCATAACAGACATATAAAGCGGGAATTCATGAGGTCCACTAATCGGTGGACGCCCCAACTGCTCCGAGATTCGCTTCACCTCTGCAATCAAATAATCTTCTTTATAAAAGCGTTTCTGCTCATTTTCCAAACCTGCTGCCCTCAGTGCGTCTGGCCATGAACCAAATAATTGTCGTGCCTTTTCAAAATGATTGTACATGCTACGCCTTGGCACACGTCCCTGTTCCTGTGCCAATTGTTGCAATTCTGCAATAATCTGTTCTTTCGTCACAACAGCTCTATCGTCCATCATCTTTCCCCTTCTCCTGTGTAATAACTATATTTTGCATTATAATTATGTTGTATCATAAAAAAGAAATTGAAACAACTGAAAAATTTGCCAATTAACAAAAAACAAACCTATTTCATAAAATTTAGGTTTGTTTTCCCATAATTCACGTTTTTCGCATCATCCCATACTCTACAATCGCCATCATATTCATAAACTTGTCTACTAAAGGTTGCATTTCATCCATTGTTGCTTCGGGATTATCTCTAATAAAATCCGTCGCCATCATAATGGTGTAATCAAACAAGGCACGAACGACATCATGTGCGTCCTCATATGCTACACCTTCTTGTAGCTGCACTTTCTCCAAAACCCGATTAACATAAGTTTCTTGCACTTGGAGCATTTCCGTGTAATACGCATGTAACCGTTTCGCGAGTGATGCCGGAGGATTTGCATAAGATTGCATAATCAACTTGAAAACAGCAGGATATTTTCTGCTAAAATTCAATTTCTGCTTCGTTGACCAAATCGCACCTTGAATAAAATCCTCCGTTGGCATTTCCGCTACCGGTACTTCCTGCATTGCTAAATCCACCGAATATTCTACTGCTGTTGTATATAATTTTTCCTTCGAGTCAAAATAGTGAAAAATAAGCCCTTTCGAAACACCAGCAACCTCAGAAATCCGGTTTGTACTAGCTGCCTTATACCCATGATCTGCAAATTCGCCTACTGCCACTTTTAAAATTTTGTTCTTTTTATCTTCCATCAAACCCTCAAATCCTTTTTCCGGTAAAGCACAAATGTCAGCATAACCAACACTATCATCGAAATCACAGTGATCCAAACATTGACGCCCTCCATTGAAGCTTTAATCATATCGGACGGAATAGCAAAGTTGATTGGAGAAAAATATTTAAAGAAATCTACGTTATCATTTATACCAGCAAGAATCCCTAGAATATACGTTAAGAAAACCAATCCTAACGCTACAGGGGTCGCCTGTTTGGACGAATGTACAATCGCTGAAAAACAAAAACCAGCACTCATAAATAGCAGAGCCACCAGTAGCTCATTTGAGAATACCCGGACGAGTGACTGTACTAAATCACCCACATTGGCTCCATCTTGTTTCAAGAAAACAACTAGGACAGTTGAAACGATAAACGTAATCGCCCAAAACGCAATGAATGAAATCGCATTACCAGCCATTTTCCATGCCACTAACTCTGAACGCGTAATCGGCTGCGCATACAAGAACTCAATTGTCCCATCCGTCTCCTCTTTCACCAACGCCTGAGCCCCAATCATTGCTGCATACACACATGCTGCAATAAAAATATACTGAAACACGTACGCAAAATAAGCATCAATTTTCGTCAAATCCGCCATCGAACTGATGTGCAAAACGTTCATCATTTCTTTCGGTAAAGCGTTCATTTTTGTGTTCACTAAATCTTGCATTCCACTCGATTGCATACTAGGGAAAAACGCCATGAACATTCCGAGAACTAACGCCACAACACCCGACCAAACGAGCAAACTTTTAAAATGTGTTTTCCATTCAATCTTTAAAATGTTCATTTTGTCTTTCCTCCTTCATAAAGCGTCATAAATTTATCTTCCAATTCTTGATTCGTAATTGACAAATCTTTAATCCCCTCTGCCGCAAGAATTGGCAACACCGACTGCACATTTCCATCGAAGGTCAATCTAGCGCTCTTTTCTGTTGTCTCAATAACTTTAGCACCTGCATTAACAAGCTCGGTTACTGGCAACATATCACCTTTTAGCACAATCACTTTTCCAGACATTTCTTGATCTGCAATGTTTTCAAGCGCTACAATCTCGCCCTCACGTATAAAAGCTGCTCGTGTACTATATTCCTGAATTTCGCGCAAATTATGACTGGATAAAAAGATTGTCATCCCATCTTCCTGATTTTGATGCGTCATTTCTTTGAACAAATGATGTTGCATCAAAGGGTCCAAACCACTCGTTGGTTCATCTAAAATAAGCAACTTCGGTTTCGTAATAAGACCTGCCACTATTGCTACTTTTTTCTTATTACCAAGTGACATATCACCAAATCGCTTATGAGGATCAATGTCAAACATTTCGTAATAACGCTTCATTTGAATTTGAGCCTGTTCAACATGATGAAATTTCGCAGCAAAACCAATAATATCGTTTGCCGTCATTTGTGGATAATAGCGCACCTCACTTGGTACGTAACCAACCATCCGCTTAATCTCAGCCGAACTTTTTACAATATCTTTACCAAAAATCGTTGCCTGCCCCTTGGAAGCATAAATAAAATTCAGTAACAGTTTGATGGTCGTTGATTTACCAGCCCCATTTGGCCCAATAAATCCAAATAACTCCCCCTCTTCCACTGACAAATTCACACTCTCAATCGCTCGTTTTTTATGATAGAATTTCGTCAAATCATTCGTCTCTATCGCTTTCATTTTCTATCCCTCCAATTCACAATTGACCATCTAGTCAATGTCATTGTACACCTACTTGACCACCTAGTCAACAAAAAGCAATGCAACATAGGCATGCCTAAGACTGAACTCATTTTCACATAAAAAAAGCAAGGTATCACAAATCCTTTTTTCCTAGTAGGACGTGAATCTTGCTTGATACAACTCGAGCGAAGGCGCTTGTATTTAGATGATCTCCTATCTGAAAGACTGCCTACTCGTAGTGTTTATAGGCATATTGGGGTTGTAACTCATTTTATTCGAACAGTCTCTGGTGGATTATGACCAGAATCCTTCTTATTTCATTGCTTCAAGTAGTTGCCAATATTGCACAGCATACACCGTTTTTGCATCACAAATAACTTTTTCTTCTATTAACTGTAAAGCTTCGTCTAGACTCACCTCAATAATGTTTACAAATTCATCTTCATCTGCCTGCAGTGGATTAACTTGTTTCTCCAAATCGCCTGCCAGATAAATATGTAGCAATTCATCCGCAAAACCCGGTGATGTATAAAAAGATACAAGGTGTTTTAAACAATTTGTTTTGTAGCCTGTTTCCTCCTCCAACTCACGTCCGGCCGTCCATTCTGGCGCCTCGTCTAGTTCAATTTTCCCAGCCGGAATTTCCACAATTGCTTTTTCTAATGGTTTACGATATTGCTCCACCATCACCATTTTATTCGCCGGTGTAATCGCAACTACTGCAACGGCACCTGGGTGTTTCACAATTTCGCGTTTACTCATTGCCCCATTTGGCAAAATAACATCATCCACCACTACTTTAATAATTTTCCCATCAAAAATTATCTCACTTTTTACCGTTTTTTCCTCTAACGAATCCATTGTGAACACTCCATTTCTAAGACTTTTCTATCATTATACCATAATCAAGTCTGAGTGGAATTTACATCGCACGACTGATAACATCTTTTCTGCCAATATGGTATGATATACTCAAATCAGTTAGCCTTTTCAAATGATTTTCTAACAACCAATACTTAAAAAATAAGGAAGCCTAAGGAGAAGATAGATATGGTAGTTTTTAAAAAATTTATGGCCTTTACCGGCTCAATCGTATTAACCCTCATTTTGTTCGGCATTCTGGCGAACATCTTTGTAAACAACTGGTTACTTATTAGTGTAGTAACACTTGCCGTCGCGGCCTTCTTGTTCTTCTTTTCTGCAAAAGCAGGAGACAAGGCACATGCGATACAAACTGGGCTGACAAAAAAAGAATACAAATACATCCGCACAAACTTAGAAGAATCCCGGGCTAAAATACTACGCCTACAAAAAATTACAGCCGCCCATCGTACATTATTTACATTCCAAGAACGCGACAAAACACTCCTACTTACAAAACGTATCTACGGTATCGTGAAAGAAGAGCCGAAACGATTTTATGACGCTGAGGATTTCTTCTTCTCACACTTGGATTCTTTAGTAGAGCTAACAGAAAAATACGCTTTCCTAAACAGCCAGCCTGTAAAAGATAAGAAGATTTACCAAACGCTTTCTGATACACGTGCGCTTTTGAACGATTTAGGTCGCGTTATCGAGAAGGATCTCTTCGCACTGCTTAATAAGGATGTATCAAGCCTTGATTTCGAACTAGAAGTAGCAAAAAATTCAATCTCCAAACAGAAAAAGAAATTTGAAAGGAGTACACCCAAATGACCGAGAACCAAAAACCAAACGAACCTGAATTAGAAGTAAAGGAAACACCAACATATGAACAGCCAAAAGCCGAGGTTATAGATGCCAATTTCAACAAAACATTAGATGACTTGCTCGCTGATCCATTCGGCACAAACAGCACACAAACAGTGCAAGAAATCGTCAACAACGAATCTGACAAGGCGCCACGGTTAGTGGACATGCTACCAGAGTCGAATCGTCGTCAAGCCGTCGAACTTGCAAAACAAATAGAGCCAGGAAACCAAGCTGCAATTCTTGGATATGGTGCGCCAGCACAAGCAAAGCTGCATGATTTCTCTCACTCGATGCTCAATCAAGTTCAAAAACAAGACGTCGGACCGATTGGCGAAATCATTAGCGACTTGATGTTCCGCCTGCAAGAAGCAGATCCAGATGAGCTCGCAGCACGCAACAAGAACGTTTTCACAAAAATGTTCTCACGTGTGAAGCAATCTATCAACGAAATCACATCAAAGTATCAAAAAATGGGCACACAAATTGATCGAATTGCCCTGAAATTAGAACATGCAAAAAAACGTTTAATGGAAGATAACTCTTTCTTAGAGCAACTTTATGACAAGAATAAAGACTATTTCCAAGCACTAAACATCTATATCGCAGCTGGTGAACTAAAACAAGAAGAAATAAACACGAAATTACTTCCAGAGTTGCGTAAAAAAGCAGAACAATCTGGTGACCAGATGGATTTCCAAGATGTAAATGATTTAACCCAATTTGCAGATCGCCTTGAAAAACGTGTCCATGATCTTAAACTTAGCCGTCAAATTACCATTCAGCAAGCACCCCAAATTCGTCTTATCCAAAACACAAATCAAGTACTCGCTGAAAAGATTCAGTCATCCATCATGACTGCTATCCCATTATGGAAAAACCAAGTGGCTATTGCACTTACCCTTCTACGTCAGCAACAAGCAGCCGAAGCGCAGCGACAAGTTTCTGAAACAACAAACGAACTTTTAAAACGTAACGCTGATATGCTAAAAACCAACGCTATCGAAACAGCTCGCGAAAACGAAAGAGGCATTGTCGATATCGAAACGTTGAAAGAAACACAATCAAGCCTCATCGAAACATTACAAGAAACATTAAAAATTCAACAAGAAGGGCGTGCTAAACGCGCTGTAGCAGAAAAAGAGCTTGTATCCATGGAACAAGAATTAAAAAATCGTCTGCTAGAAATGAAATAACTTTACGAAAGAAAGTGCGGTATCTACTGAATTAAATCAGCGGGATATCGCACTTTTTTATATCTATTTTCCACCACAAATTTCTTTAAACTCAGTTGCCAGCATACTAAAAACAACTAAATCATGATAAGCATCATGGAAAAATTCATGGTCTCGTAACACGCCATCTCTATGAAAACCTAATGAATCCATCATGTTTAGTGACCTCTGGTTAAACGCATAGACCTCACAATAAACTTTATGTAAGTGCAACTCATTAAATGCTACACCTAGTAGCTCTATAATTGCTTCTTTCCCGTAGCCTTTTCCCCAGCTGGATTGCTCACCAATGACAATCCCAAAGGCCGCATTTCCATTTTCTCGATCGATTAAACCTAGCTCTGCTCGACCAATGACACGCTCATCTAAAATAATACTGTATAGTAGCAGTGATTGGTTCACCTTCAAAAAATATTTCTCATACATCGTTTGAAAGACTTCCAAAGACCGTGGTTTCGTTATACCGCTAGTCATAGCAATATCCTTATCAAGCTCCCACGCATGCATTCCTTGCACATCCGCACGTCTAATTGGTCTAATTCTCCTTAACTCCCTTTTCATCAACTGACAACTCCCAATAATTAGTATCGAGACAAGTATAACAGTGATACAGCAAACTAAACAAGCGAATTCCCTAAAATCCCTCTAACTTCAAATTTTCGAAGTGCAACGGCTTTAGGTTCGTTACGGTCAGACCAACTAATCGAACGCTTTCCTCTCCATTGTAGACATCGCGCAATAAACTAACGCCTGCATCATAAATAACATGTGCATCCCGTGTATATTCCAGTAATGATATTCTTCTAGTGATGGTACTAAAATCACTATATCGCAACTTCAATACCACTGTTCTACCATGTTTGCCAATCTGTTCGAGGGAACTTTCTATCTTCTGTGAAAAAAGAAACAACATATCTTGCATCTCTCGCTCATCGAAAATATTGTTTGCAAATGTTGTCTCTTTACCAACAGACTTGCGCTCGCGATGAGGATTTACCTTAGAGTCTGACAAACCTCTCACTGCGCGGTACAAACGATACCCTTGCTTGTTCAACTCTCGAATGAGATCCCATTCATTCCATGCTTTCAAATCTGCACCTGAATGAATACCTAATCTGTGCAGCTTCTCTGCGGTCACCTTGCCTACCCCATGAAATTTCGTAACCGGTAGCCCTTCTAAGAAAATTTCTGCATCTTCTGGTAGCACGACAGTCATGCCAGCTGGCTTTTTGAAATCAGAAGCTATTTTAGCGATAAATTTATTGTAAGAAACCCCAGCAGAAGCAGTCAAGCCTAATTCATGATAAATCGCATGCTGAATTTCTAAAGCTATTTTCATTGCGGATTTAATACCTTTCTTATTCTCTGTCACGTCTAAATAAGCCTCATCCAAGGACATTGGCTCTACTAAATCTGTATAGCGATAAAATATTTCACGAATTTGACGCGATACTTCTCGGTAATGCTCCATGTCCCCGTGTATGAAAATACCGTGTGGACATAGCTTGTATGCTTGTTTTGTAGGCATCGCTGAATGAACGCCGAATTTTCTTGCTTCATATGAGCACGTAGAGACAACCCCTCGTTTGTTCGGATCTCCACCAATAATAAGCGCCTTGCCACGATATTCTGGATGATCTCGCTCCTCCACCGAAGCATAAAACGCATCCATGTCAATATGAATAATTTTACGGGTCTTATCCACTGTATTCATCGCCTTTCAACACAATTAACGAACGTTTGTTCCACCCCTTGATTATATACGCTTATTTAGCACATTGCAAGCTAAAAACATAAAAAAAGAGCCACTGCATGAGTAACTCCTTTGCTTCTTTCATTTCTTCTCAAATGCACCTTTTCCGAAAAATTCAATTACGCGCGGCATAACTTGGTACATCCGCGAAATAACGTTCATTAGGAAGGGGAGATTTATTTCACGCTTTGGTTTGCCCATAATTCCCACAATTTTCGCCGCTACTTTTTCAGGTTTCAAAACGAGAAAACCGACATTATCAAGATAGTCCCCTGATTTATCTGCAATGTCGAAAAAGCTAGTTGCAATAGGGCCTGGATTGACTGTAGTCACATGAATACCTACTGGATTCACTTCCATTCGCAAAGCATTGGAATATCCTAGAACAGCAAATTTAGTCGCTGAATATGCAGATGATTTTGGGGTCGCAATTTTTCCAGCTTGGGAAGCAATATTGATAATATGACCAGATTTACGTTCTAGCATGCTTGGTAAAACAAGTTGTGTCAAGCGCATTAAACCGAGCACATTTGTGTCAAACATCCGCTCTACTGTATCAAAATCTGTGGTTACAGCTTCTTCAAAAATCCCAAAACCAGCACAGTTCACTAAAACATCAATTTTCGTATCACCAATTTTTTGAACCACATCTTGAACCTCTATAAAATTGGTCATATCCATCTTATAGTAAGCGCTAACGACCCCATAATCGGCTTGAATTCGTGTTGATAACTCCGCTAATTTGTCTGTACGACGCGCTGTCAAAATTGTGTGCGCTCCTTGTGCAGCAACTTGGCGTGCCATCTCTGCGCCAAGACCATTCGATGCCCCAGTAATCATCACCGTTTTTCCTTTTAAAAAATCATTCATCCTTTTTTAAACCCCTTTATAGTTCAAATATGGCCAAATCTGTTGCTATTTCTGTATTAGGAAAAATTTCACGACACTCTGATACAAGTTCACTGTTATCCTCGCGACTATATCTCGAACTAATATGCGTAATAATCAACCGTTTTGCTTCTGCTTTTTTAGCCAGAGTTGCTGCCTCTACTGTTGTGGAGTGCATATATTCACCTGCCATGTCGCCCATTTCCAAGCCAAAGGTCGCTTCATGAACGATAACATCCGCTTGCTTGGCAATTACGAACTCACTCTCCGTTGCTCTTGTATCACCAAAAATAGCAATAATCCGCCCTTTTTTTGCCGGTCCGATAAACTGGCTACCATCCACAACGTTACCATTCTCCAACGTTATCGTCTTGCCTTCCTTCAATTCTTTAAAAATCGGCCCAGGCTTCACACCTAGCGCAGAAAGTCCAGCAGCATCAAGCGACCCCGTTTTGTCCGCCTCCTCAATCCGGTAGCCGTAACTTAAAATACCATGATCGAGCTCTCGACAAATAACCTTAAAATCTGCATCTTCAAACACAATCTCACCATCAATTTCCACGATTTCAAGCGGATATTTCAAATGTGTACCGCTCACAGCTAAGCTCGTCCGAATATAATTCGCAATCCCCAAAGGTCCATAAACCGTAAGCACTGTATCCCCACCTTGAAAAGAACGGCTACTAAGAAGTCCCGGCAAGCCAAAAATATGATCCCCATGTAGATGTGTAATAAATATTTTTTCTAATTTACTCAATTTAATCGAACTTCGCAAAATTTGATGTTGTGTCGCTTCCCCACAATCAAACAGCCAAATACTATTTCGTTCATTTAGCATCGTGAGCGCAATTGCCGTTACATTACGGCCTTTGGAAGGTACACCTGCTCCTGTTCCAAGAAAAATCAGTTCCATTTTGACCCACAATCCTTTCACTCATTCGCTACTAATCATACCATATTTATCTCTTTCATTGCACGCCTACCCCAAATCTTTTTCCGAATTTTTCGGTTCAATCAGTTGCACATTAGAAATCAAACCGCTAAAATAGTAAAGAATAATGAGGGCGACTTTGATTATATCTTCATTGTCTCATTTCCAGAACAAGCTTTGAAACTTCCTGCCTTTTTTATTTGGTTAGGATGTCCATCTAGCTTTACTAAAATCGAGCGAAGGCGAATGCTTGTCGCCGATTTATCTGGAGTATGCTACACACAATAATGAAAGAGGGTAAGTACGTATGACAGAAGTGAAAGAACAAGTAGCTTTAATTACTATTTTTGGCGGTACGGGAGATTTGGCAAATCGCAAACTTTACCCTTCGCTATATCATCTCTTCACGAAAGGCTTTTTAAAAGAGAATTTCGCAGTGATTGGTACAGCTCGTCGTCCATGGACCAATGATTTCTTTCGAGAAAAAGTGGTTGAATCATTGAAAGGCATCGAAAAAGAAGGCTTTGAACCAGAAGAATTTGCATCACATTTCTATTATCAATCGCATGATGTAACTAATCGTGAATCATACGTTGAGCTTAAAAATTTGTCTGACGAGCTCGATAAAAAATATGCACTCCAAGGAAACCGCCTATTCTACCTTGCGATGGCACCTAATTTCTTTGGAACAATCGCAAGTCGCTTAAAGTCAGAAGGTTTTGTCGATAATGCTGGATTCAGTCGCTTAATTATCGAAAAACCATTTGGTCGTGATTTGGCAAGTGCAGAAGAACTAAATGAGTCGCTTCGTCAAGCGTTTGATGAGAATGAGATTTACCGCATCGACCATTATTTGGGCAAAGAAATGATTCAAAATATCTCTGTGATTCGTTTTGCGAACTCTATTATTGAGTCGCTTTGGAATAATCGCTACATTGATAATGTCCAAGTAACATTGAGTGAAACGCTTGGTGTCGAGGATCGTGGTCGCTATTATGAGGAAAGTGGTGCGCTTCGTGATATGGTTCAAAATCATATTCTGCAAATCGTATCCTTGCTAGCGATGGAACCACCAATTAAATTAACAACGCAGGAAATTCGCCATGAAAAAGTGCGCGCACTCCGTTCATTGCGTGTAATTGAAGGCGATGATGTGTATAAATATTTTGTACGCGGACAATATGGTCCTGGAACAGTAGATGGCAAAGAGTTACTCGGTTACCGTCAAGCTGATAACGTTGATCCTGATTCTAATACCGAAACCTTTGTTGCGGCAAAGCTCATGATTGATAATTTCCGCTGGAGCGGCGTTCCATTTTATATTAGAACTGGTAAACGTCTCGCCAAGAAAGCAACGCAAATCGCGATTCAATTCAAAAACGTGCCAATGAATCTATTTGGTTCAAATCATTCGCTTGGTGGAAACGTACTGGTGATACACATTCAACCAGACGAAGGAATCACGCTACACATGAACGTTAAAAAGCCAGGTCAAGGAATGTTGACAATGCCAGTTAATCTCAACTACGCTCACTCCTCACCAGATGGTATGAACACACCTGAGGCCTATGAAAAACTGATTCAAGACTGCCTAAATGGCGATGCAACTTACTTTTCGCATTGGGATGAAGTTTCCTTATCGTGGAATTTCATTGACAAAGTAGCAGCAGCTTGGTCGAATACGAAAGAGCATTTCCCGAACTACACATCCGGCACAATGGGACCGAAAGAAGCGGATAAATTAGTGTCACAGGATGGATTTAAGTGGTTTGATTGATGAGATGAGGATAGGATAAAACTCATTTTCACACAAAATAAGCAAGATATCACAAATCGAGCGAAAGCGTTTGTATTCAGGGGATTTGGTGGAAGCCGGAGAGCTGCGTGTACGACTATACATGATGACTGAAAGTAGGGAGGGAGTCGTACCCCCGACCATGCGAGAAGTTAAGCGAAACTGTTCTTGTGTAGCAGAACCGGTGAAAGGATTAACCGTTCTCTGCGTTCACGCTTATATTGGAACTGTAACTCATTTCATATCGAACAGTCCCAACAATGCGAGCGCTTGTCGCCGATTTATTTGGGTTATGTCTCAGACCCGAGCACATGAAATGTTTGTAGGATTAGAAGCTTAACCGGTTCTACCTAGCAAAAAACCTATCTTACCTACTTCGCATATTACAGAAGTAAGTAAGATAGGTTTTTTTGCAGTCTAGCGCCCCCTACCGTTGTTCCCTTTTTCACAATTACATGTTACAATGAAGGAGAATACAGAGTAAAAGGAGAATCAATATGCCAGAAAGCATTGACGATTATATCGATCGCGGTATCCATGGCGCAAAAGAAATTAATCCAGCCGAACGCAAAAAATACCTCGGTACTTTTCGAGAGAGAATCGAAATTCAGATGAGCAAACAAGAAGTTTTTCAGAAGTTTTGCACTAAAGAGTTAGAACAAGAAATGAAATATCACCCAAAGGCAAAACTCCTTTTAAACGGTTCTATCTCATATGAAATATTACGCGCTTATATTATGTTAGCAGAAAAACATAGAATTCCTTTTTCAATTGTGGCACGTGAAGATGATGATACGCCTATTGGGCTTGTTCTGGCAGAAGATCATGAGATAAATCGTGAAGATACGCACCTCCATGAAACGCCCATTATAACAGAAGACACAACAGGAAAAGTCACATTACTCGATAAAATCAAAGCTATTTTTCAAGATTAAAGGAAGTGACATAAATGCTCCATACGATTGTATTGGCACTAGCGATTCTTGTCTTATTACAAACAGTCTATTTTTTCATACGCAAAAATACCGATATGGGTGTTATGTTCTTGCTTATCGGTATCGCCTTACTTATTATTTCTACAATTGGTTAGAGGACGTTTCAAAACAAGATTAGCCTAGAGGTTCGCCGGTGTCTATTGCTGTGCGCAACCTCTTTTGCATGTCTCCGATTCCTCTTGTTCCATGGAGTGGAAATATAAATTGATTGTTTCTACCCGACACAGTCTCAAGTAGTGGGCGAAATTTTGCTCCACCTAGCATCACGATCGTTTCCTGCTTCATGTTTAGCGCCTGCCACTGCTCTGTTAACTCTTCTATTGAAATCGTGTTTGCCGTTACGCCTCGTGCTGTAAACCTCATATCATACGTTCCTGGCACAATTGAATCAGGGGCTAAAAATCCGTACTTAGGTGACAAAATCAAATACTCTCCGTCAAATTTTTCAGCATACCCTCTGCATAACCGGTGGAAGGTTCCTGTATAAGCCTCTTTTGCGAAAACTGGTCCTGCATCCTCATGCCGATCCCAAATTTTTGGCTTGCCTGATGGTATAATGATCATGACTTTCCCCTATTTATTGGATATTCCCATAAAACAATCTTGCCACGGCTCTCTATTTTATCCTGATCAGGCTGATAAATAAAACCTGATTTACGCAACGCTTGAATCGAATAGGGATTATTCTCAAAGCTCCGCGCAAATATCCGCTTAATTTCAGGTTGCGCTTTTAGCCATATTATTAGTTCTGCTAACGCTTCCGTTATATAACCATTATTTTGGTAAGCTGGCACGATACTGTATCCGAGCTCAATTTCTCCTGTTTCTTCTGGCTTGCCTTGTCCGCCTATTTCTCCAATGACCTTGTTCTCCTCTTTCAACACAATTAAATGCGTCCATTTTGTCATTTCTGGCTCTTTTTTCACATTTTCTAATATATACGGTAGGTAAAAAAAGAAATCGATTCCAGGCCATTCTCTGGACACAGCATAGCCCGATACCCGCTCCAGTTCATCTATGCCTGCAATCGTCGCTTTAATCCATTCTAAATTGTATTCTAATAACAACAATCGTTCCGTTTCTATTTTTCCCATGTCAATACCTGACTTTCCGTTTCAATATATCTTCCTTCTAAAATTATCAAATTCCCCCTCATTACGCAAATTTTTTGCAATGTACTACCTGTTATTATCACCATGTACTAATTTTTTGAAAACTTTTTTCATTTTAATTGTATGCGCTTACATCATTATCCATCAATCCATTTGCCATTGTATTTCCCCTTTTCAATGAAATCCAAAAGCAACAAATTTTCAAATAACGGTTGACATTTCCCCGTCAAAAGCTATAATTAATTATAATATTACATTGATTGATACTTACTTGGATTCAAAAGGCTACATACGAATTTGTAAAAGTATCTCATGATGATAAATTTGATTTTAGAGGAGTTAATGACTTATGAAAACACTAAACCGAAATTATGTCATTACAATTTTATTACTCTAGCAAGGGTCTGGAACACTGTTTAAAACAAGCAGTCGTTTAGATCCTGTTTATCATTAAATGGGATACTTATCTAGGCATCCCATTTTTTAACTCAAAAATGGGATGCTTTTTTGTTGCCAATTTACCTTATCAATGTCATTTTTCATTCCAAAAGGTCATGCTAATTGATATATTCTAAAAATTCAGCTTCGACCAACAATTATAATAAAGAAACGGGGAATATGCTCATGCGTAGTGATAAAATCAAAAAAGGTGTTGAACAAGCTCCAGCTAGGAGTCTTCTACACGCAACCGGCCAAATCAAAAGTCCAGGTGATATGGATAAGCCATTTATAGCCATTTGTAATTCTTATATCGATATCGTCCCAGGTCATGTGCATTTGCGTGAGCTTGCGGATATTGCAAAAGAAGCCATTCGTGAAGCTGGCGGTATCCCATTTGAATTTAATACGATTGGTGTAGATGATGGCATTGCAATGGGTCATATCGGGATGCGTTATTCGCTTCCAAGTCGTGAAGTTATTGCAGATGCTGCGGAAACGGTAATCAACGCTCACTGGTTTGATGGTGTTATGTACATTCCAAACTGTGACAAAATTACGCCTGGCATGTTGCTTGCCTCTGTACGTACAAACGTGCCAGCTATCTTCTGCTCCGGTGGTCCAATGAAGGCCGGTCTTTCTGCA
Organism: Listeria rocourtiae subsp. hofi; assembly: GCF_963575615.1. Classification (NCBI taxonomy): domain Bacteria; kingdom Bacillati; phylum Bacillota; class Bacilli; order Caryophanales; family Listeriaceae; genus Paenilisteria; species Paenilisteria rocourtiae. The sequence goes on from NZ_CAUYTL010000001.1 coordinate 165,319, forward strand.
ACTGGAAAGGCGCTAACGCTTTCTTCGGTTTTCGAAGCTGTCGGCGCTTTTAAAGAAGGTAGCATGAGCCAAGAAGAATTTTTAGATATGGAAGCTAATGCTTGTCCAACATGTGGCTCATGTGCTGGTATGTTTACAGCAAACTCGATGAACTGCTTGATGGAAGTGCTCGGTATGGCGGTTCCGTTTAACGGGACAACGCTTGCTGTATCAGACGCTCGCCGCGAATTGATTCGTGAATCAGCGTTCCACTTAATGGATCTTGTTAAAAAAGATATCCGTCCACGCGATATTATTACGCGTGATGCGATTGATGATGCTTTTGCTCTAGATATGGCGATGGGTGGTTCGACAAATACCGTCCTTCATGTGTTAGCTTTAGCAAATGAAGCAGAAATTGATTATGATTTGGAGCGCATTAATGAAATCGCTAGTCGTGTTCCTTACCTTTCCAAAATTGCACCATCTTCTGCTTATTCCATGCATGATGTCCACGAAGCCGGTGGTGTACCTGCAATTATGAAAGAGCTTGTGGACTTGGAAAACGCGATTCATCCCGACCGGATTACCGTTACTGGTAAAACGATTCGTGAAAATGTAGAAAATGCCAAAATTAACAATACAGACGTAATTCATCCTAAAGAAGACCCGTATACGAAAACAGGTGGCCTCTCTATCCTCTTCGGAAATATTGCGCCAAAAGGTTCTGCAATCAAGGTCGGTGGCGTAGATCCATCAGTATCTGTATTTACCGGCAAAGCCATTTGTTTTGATTCACATGATGCAGCTGTGGAAGCAATTGACAATCATACAGTTCGCGAAGGTCATGTAGTCGTGATTCGTTATGAAGGACCTCGTGGTGGCCCAGGAATGCCGGAAATGCTGGCTCCAACATCTTCTATTGTTGGACGCGGGCTTGGAAAAGATGTCGCACTCATTACAGACGGACGCTTCTCTGGTGCGACTCGCGGAATTGCGATTGGCCATATTTCTCCGGAAGCAGCTTCTGGTGGTCCCATTGCACTCATTGAAGATGGCGATACGATTGTAATTGATTTGCCGAATCGGACATTAAATGTTGATGTTTCGTCAGAAGTTTTAGAGAAACGACGCGCTGGTATTCCTAAATTTGTCCCTAAAATTAAAAAAGGCTATCTGGCTCGCTATGCTGCACTCGTGACTTCTGCTCACACTGGTGGCGTATTACAACTTCCAGATGATTTCTTAGAGTGATAAGGAGAGGTGATAAAAATGATCAAAGTAGAGAAAGAGACGACAACAAAAAGTGGTGCCGAGCTTTTAATTGATGCTTTGAATGAGCAGGATGTCGAGATAATTTTTGGCTATCCTGGTGGTGCTGTTTTGCCACTTTATGATGCGTTTTATGACTGCGATATTCCTCATATTTTAACGCGTCATGAACAAGGTGCGGTGCATGCTGCAGAAGGTTATGCACGCGTGACTGGTAAAGCTGGTGTGGTCGTTGTAACAAGTGGACCTGGCGCAACAAATGCTTTAACGGGAATTGCGGATGCGATGAGCGACTCGATTCCAATGGTTGTTTTTACTGGCCAAGTTGCTACGCCCGGTATTGGAAAAGATGCATTTCAAGAGGCGGATATGATTGGCTTAACAATTCCGATTACGAAATATAATTATCAAGTGCGGGATGTTAAAGATATTCCAAAAATCATTAAAGAAGCTTTCCATATTGCCACAACAGGACGTCAAGGACCCGTCGTGATTGATTTGCCAAAAGATATGTCGATTGCGACAACGGATAAAGTTAATGACGACACAATCCATTTACCTGGATATCAGCCAACTGTAAAGCCGAATGGGATGCAACTGGAAAAATTGATGCAAGCTTTGGCCGTATCTAGCAAACCAGTTATTCTAGCTGGTGCTGGTGTGAATCATTCACGTGCAACAGCTGAACTCCTCGATTTTGCGGAGCGTTACCAAATCCCTGTTGTAAATACGTTGCTAGGACTTGGTAGCTTCCCGCAAGATCATCCTCTGTTTCTTGGAATGGGCGGGATGCATGGTTCTTACGCAGCCAATATGGCGCTGACAGATCCTGATTTACTTATTAATTTTGGATCACGTTTTGATGATCGAATGGTTGGATCTCCAAAAGAATTCGCAAAGCATGCTGTCATTGCGCATATCGATATCGATCCAGCAGAAATTGGAAAAGTTTTAACAACAAAAATTCCGATTGTTGCGGATATTAAAGAGACGCTGACACAATTGCTCGAGATGAGCATAACCGAAGAAGCTGACAAAACGCATTGGTATAAGCTGAATATGACACGCAAAGAACGCCATCCTTTCACGTATAATCGAGATTCAAAAGCGGAAATCAAGCCACAAAAAGTCATCGAGATTATCGGTGAAATTACAGAAGGGAAAGCACTTGTTTCAACAGATGTTGGGCAACACCAAATGTGGGTCGCACAATTTTATCCATTTAGTCATGATCACCAAATTATAACTAGCGGTGGACTTGGCACGATGGGCTTTGGTTTCCCAGCAGCCATTGGTGCACAACTCGCCTACCCTGAACAAACAGTTGTTGCTTTTGTTGGTGACGGCGGCTTCCAAATGACAAATCAGGAGCTTGCTATTTTGAATGATTACAGTATTAATTTGAAAACAGTTATTCTCAATAACGGGTCGCTTGGAATGGTTCGTCAGTGGCAAGAGAAATTTCATAATGAACGCTTTTCCCACTCGATTTTCCAAAGTCAGCCTGATTTCGTAAAACTTTCGGAAGCTTATGGCGTGAAAGCTGTTCGTTTGGAAGATCCGCTAACGTTGGCTGAGGATTTAAAAACAGCATTTGCCTATCCTGGTCCAATTGTTATCGAATGTGTCGTATCACCAAATGAGCTAGTATTACCAATGATTCCACCGGGCAAAGCGAATCATCAAATGGAAGGAGTGGAATAAATGCGACGTATCATTACAGCAACTGTTAATAACTCAAGTGGTGTGCTTAATCGGATTACAGGTGTTATTTCTCGCCGTCAATACAACATTGATAGTATCTCTGTTGGTTGGACGGAAACACCGAATATTTCCCGCATTACCATCGTCGTTCATGTTGATTCACTCTATGAAATTGAACAAGTGACGAAACAGTTAAACAAACAAATCGATGTGTTAAAAGTGAGTGATATTACTGATGATCCGCATATGGAGCGTGAGCTAGCTTTAATTAAAGTCAACGCCCCCGCTACGACTCGTGCTGAGATTAATTCAATTATTGAACCATTTCGGGCAACGATTATCGATGTAGGTAAAACGAGTCTTGTTGTGCAGGTCGCAGGAACGAGTGAGAAAGTCAATGCCTTTGTTGACAGCATTCGTCCATACGGCATTCAGCAAATGGCTCGAACCGGCGTTACTGGCTTCACTCGTAGCGCTAAATAATCATTTTGAATCCCAGAAAACCTTTTTCTGAGAAATATATAAAGATAATTTATGGAGGTTAGGAAAATGACAAAAGTTTATTATGAAGATGCAGTACAAGAAAGCGCGTTACAAGGTAAGAAAGTTGCAGTAATCGGCTATGGTTCTCAAGGCCATGCCCACTCGCAAAACTTACGTGATAACGGGAATAATGTCATTATTGGGATTCGTGAAGGCAAATCAGCGGAAGCAGCTCGCAATGACGGATTTGAAGTTTTATCAGTAGCTGATGCAACAAAAGCTGCTGATGTAGTGATGATTCTTTTACCAGATGAAACGCAAGGAGATACTTATGAAGCTGAAATCAAGCCAAATTTAGAAGCTGGTAATGCTTTAGCTTTTGCGCATGGTTTTAACATTCATTTTGACGTAATTAAACCACCTGCTGACGTGGACGTGTTCTTAGTAGCACCAAAAGGTCCAGGACATTTAGTTCGTCGTACATTCGTGGAAGGTGGCGCGGTTCCGGGATTATTCGCGGTTTATCAAGACGCTACTGGAAAAGCAACAGATGTCGCTCTATCTTATGCAAAAGGAATTGGCGCGACTCGTGCTGGTGTCATCGAAACAACATTTAAAGAAGAAACAGAAACTGACTTATTCGGTGAGCAAGCAGTCCTATGTGGTGGTACAACACATTTAGTACAAGCTGGTTTCGAGACGTTAGTCGAAGCTGGATACCAACCAGAACTTGCTTATTTCGAAGTCTTACATGAGTTGAAACTGATTGTTGACTTGATGTATGAAGGTGGCATGGAGAAAATGCGTGATTCCATCTCAAATACAGCCGAATATGGCGACTATGTTTCAGGCCCGCGCGTTGTAACGAGCGACACGAAAAAAGCAATGAAGGAAGTCTTGACGGACATTCAAAATGGTAACTTTGCCAAGGCATTTATTGATGATAATAAAAATGGTTTCAAGGAATTCCATCGTTTGCGTGCAGAGCAAAAAGGACACCAAATCGAAAAAGTTGGTGCGAGCTTGCGCGAAATGATGCCTTTCGTCAAACCACAAAAATAATTAGGAAGAGAATTGGGTGATTAGGAACTTTGCAGCGTTTCGACAAATGCTTAGATTCTAGGCAAAGTCGAGTACTGGAGCGGAATGCACGACTTGTACATGAGCACCAGCGCGCAGACTTTAACGACGAAGATGAGTGTTTATCGAAACGCTGCCCCTTTTCTTATGAGGTGAAAATATGGCTTATATTCAATTTTTCGATACGACGCTACGTGACGGTGAACAAACGCCGGGCGTCAATTTTAACCAGCAAGAGAAAATTCAAATTGCACGCCAGCTTGAGACTTATGGAATTGATGTAATTGAAGCTGGGTTTCCGATTGCTTCTGATGGTGATTTTCATTCCGTAAAAGAAATTGCAAACGTGATTAAAACAGCTACTGTCTGTGGTTTGGCGCGCTCTGTAGAACGTGATATCGATCGTGCGTACGAAGCGCTACGCAATGCAGCAAATGCTCAAGTTCACGTTTTCCTTGCTACAAGTGATGTACATATGAAGCATAAATTAAACATGAGCAGGTCTGAGGTTTTGGCATCAATTAAGCACCATGTTGCGCATGCTCGCAAACTTTTCCCAATCGTGCAGTTCTCTCCTGAGGATGCCACACGAACAGATCCAGCTTTTCTGGTTAAGGCTGTTCAAACCGCTATTGATGCTGGAGCTACAGTGATTAATATTCCCGATACAGTGGGCTTTACAAACCCGACGGAATTTGGCGCTCTCTTTCGCTACTTGCGTGAAAATATTCCCCGTTTTGATGAGGTGATTTTTTCTACACACTGTCATGATGATCTTGGAATGTCTGTTGCGAACGCACTTGCTGCAATTGAGAACGGCGCGCGACGGGTCGAAGGAACAATAAATGGGATTGGCGAACGTGCTGGTAATACGGCGCTCGAGGAAGTTGCTGTGGCACTTCATATTCGCAATGATTACTACAAATCGGAATCTGGGATTATTTTAAATCAAACGAAAAAAACGAGTGATTTGATCAGTCGCCTCTCTGGTATGCCTGTTCCGCGTAATAAAGCTATTATCGGTGGTAATGCTTACGCGCATGAATCTGGTATTCACCAAGATGGCGTTTTGAAAGAGCCAACAACATATGAGATCATCACGCCTGCCTTGGTTGGAGTTGAGAAAAATTCGCTACCACTCGGCAAACTATCTGGTCGCCATGCTTTTGTAACGCGTATGGAAGAGCTTGGCTATACGATGACCGATGAAGAGAAAAACGATGCTTTCAAACGGTTCAAACATTTAGCGGACGTGAAAAAAGATGTAACGGAAGATGATTTGCATGCATTAATTCTTGGCCAAGCATCCGAAAAAGCAGATGACTATGAATTAAATCATCTACAAGTACAATATGTGACGGGTGGCGTACAAGGCGCAATTGTTCGAATCCATGCAGAAGATGGATCTGTTTTAGAAGATGCCGCAACTGGCGCTGGTAGTATTGAAGCAATTTATAATACGATCAACCGCTTGATGGAGCAAGATGTCGAGCTCACAGATTACCGTATCCAAGCCATTACTGCAGGACACGATGCACAAGCTGAGGTTCATGTTATCGTCAAGGATAAAGATGGCACTACGTATCATGGGATTGGCATTGACAACGATGTTCTCACCGCCTCCGCCAAATCTTACCTTCATGCCAGCGCTAAAGCAGCAGAGGTAAAACAACAAACAAATGAGGAGGTTCCAGTCAAGTGACCTATTCTATTACGGCCCTTCCTGGCGACGGGATTGGACCAGAAATCATGGCGAGCGGTTTAGAAATTCTAGCAACTCTCGCCGAAAAATTCCAACTAGATTTTAACATTGAAACACATCCGTTTGGCGGTGCTGGTATTGATGCTGTATCCGATCCACTTCCGGACTCCACACTCGTTGCTTGTCAAAAGGCGGATGCTATTTTGCTCGGCGCGATTGGTGGACCTAAATGGGATAACGCGCCAAAGCGCCCGGAGCAAGGTTTGCTAGCACTGCGTAAAGCGCTTGGATTGTTCGCCAATATTCGTCCGATTCAAGTTCCAAGCACGATTGCACACCTCTCCCCTTTAAAAAAGGAAATCGTAGAAGGTACAGACTTTATCGTGGTGCGCGAACTGACTGGTGGCATCTATTTTGGCGAACCAAAACACTGGGATGAAAACAGTGCGGTAGACACGCTAACCTATACCGCTCCAGAAATAGAACGTATCGCAGTACAAGCTTTTGAGCTCGCAAAAACACGCCGTAACAAGGTCACATCCGTAGATAAAGCCAATGTTTTAGCATCGAGTAAACTATGGCGCCAAGTCGTAGAGCGTGTAGCAACGCGCTATCCAGAAGTTACATTAGAACATCTTTATGTAGATGCAGCAGCTATGATTCTCATCCAACGCCCTACTACTTTTGATGTCATCGTAACAGAAAATATGTTTGGTGATATTTTGAGCGACGAAGCATCTGTTATTACAGGTTCACTCGGCATGTTACCATCAGCGAGCCACCCAGAGACAGGTCCATCACTCTATGAACCGATTCATGGTTCCGCACCAGACATTGCAGGTCAAAACATCGCAAATCCAATGTCAATGATTTCATCTGTGTCCATGATGCTACGCCAGTCTTTCCAGCTTTTCGAAGCCGCGGATTATTTAGACAAAGCTGCTGCAGCAACTATGGAAGCTGGTTTCTTAACGAGAGACCTGGGCGGAAGTACATCGACTACTGAATTCACAAATGAAGTAAAAAAACGAGTTAAAGGAGGAGAATAACAATGGCTAAAACAATGTTCGATAAGTTGTGGGATCGTCACGTCATATTTGGAAAAGAAGGTGAGCCGCAACTATTATACATCGATTTGCATTTGGTTCATGAAGTTACCTCTCCTCAAGCTTTTGAAGGATTGCGAATGGAAGGAAGACCGGTTCGTCGCACGGATCGCACGTTTGCTACGATGGATCACAATGTCCCAACCGAAGATATTTTCAACATCCACGACGTCGTGGCAAAAAAACAAATTGATGCGCTTCGCAAAAACTGTGAAGAGTTTGGCGTCACACTTGCCGATGTTGGCAGTGAACGTCAAGGAATCGTGCACATGGTTGGCCCTGAAACTGGGCTAACACAACCCGGTAAGACAATTGTATGTGGTGATTCGCATACCGCAACACATGGTGCTTTCGGAGCAATGGCTTTTGGTATCGGCTCAAGTGAAGTGGAACATGTCCTTGCTACGCAGTCTATCTGGCAGCAAAAACCAAAATCAATGGGTGTCAAAATCAACGGCACCCTTCCAAAAGGCGTGTATGCAAAAGATGTTATTCTTCACCTGATTGCAACATACGGCGTTGCGTTCGGCAGTGGGTATGCTGTTGAATATTACGGAGAAGCTGTTCGAAACATGACCATGGAAGAGCGTATGACAATTTGCAACATGTCGATTGAAGGCGGCGCAAAAATGGGTATGATGGCTCCTGATGAAACTACATTCGCCTATATTAAAGGACGTGAATACGCACCGACAAATTGGGAAGAAGCAATTGCAGATTGGGCAACATTACCGAGCGATCCAGATGCAACTTATGACCGCGACATTGAAATCGATGTAACAGACCTTGCACCGTATATCACATGGGGTACAAATCCTGGTATGGGCGTTCCAATTACCGAAGCATTCCCGGCTACCCAAAACGCCGATGATGAGCGTGCTTATCAATACATGGGACTCAAACCAGGTCAAACAGCCTCAGAAATTGATCTCGGCTACGTATTCATTGGCTCTTGCACCAACGCACGACTTTCCGATCTTGAAGAGGCTGCCCAAATCGTTAAAGGCCAACAAGTCGCATCGGGAATTCGAGCAATGGTCGTTCCTGGTTCTCGCCAAGTCCGTCTTGCCGCTGAGCGTATTGGTCTTGATCAAGTCTTCATCAACGCAGGTTTTGAATGGCGTGAACCTGGTTGTTCCATGTGCCTCGGCATGAATCCTGACCAAGTACCAGAAGGAATTCACTGCGCATCGACATCTAATCGTAATTTTGAAGGTCGTCAAGGAAAAGGCGCAAGAACCCACTTGGTGAGCCCAGCAATGGCAGCTGCAGCAGCGATTCACGGTCGCTTTATCGATATTCGCAAAGGAGTGTGGCAAAATGGAAGCAATGGTGTTGCATAAAGGAAAAACCGTAGCCCTGATGAACGATAACATTGATACCGATCAAATTATCCCGAAACAATTTCTAAAACGCATCGAACGAACTGGTTTCGGCGAGTTTCTTTTTGATGAATGGCGCTATCTTCCAGATCGTTCCTTGAATCCTGATTTCCCTCTAAATGATTCTGATCGCCAAGAAGCAACTATCCTTGTAACTGGTGAGAATTTTGGCTGTGGCTCTAGTCGTGAACACGCTCCCTGGGCTCTACTCGACTATCGTTTCCGCGTCATTATTGCTGGCGGATATAGCGATATTTTCTACATGAACTGCACGAAAAACGGGATTTTACCAATTAGTTTGCCAAAAGAAGCACGCGCGAAACTAGCAGCAATACCAGCAGGCGAAAAGATTACGATTGATTTACCGAAGCAACAAGTAATCAGCTCAACCGGAACGTACGATTTTGAAATCGATGCTACATGGAAAGAAAAATTCATCAAAGGGCTCGATGATATCGCCCAAACGATGGAGCATGAATCCCTAATTACTGAATACGAAAACAAGGCACGCGCCTACTAAAAATGAGGATGTGAGGATGTTATGGAAATGGTTGATGTCGATGCTTTAGTTAGCAAACAAGATGTGCTTGATGCTTACGATACATTAAAATCTATCGTTAAGCACACACCACTCGAAAAAGACTATTACTTATCGCAAAAATATGACTGCAACGTCTACTTAAAACGGGAAGATTTACAATGGGTCCGTTCGTTCAAATTACGTGGTGCCTATTACGCCATCGCCCAGCTAACCGAAGAACAATTAAAAAATGGCGTCACGTGTGCCAGCGCTGGAAATCACGCTCAAGGTGTTGCCTTCACCTGCCAGAAACTTGGCGTACCCGCAACAATCTTCATGCCAACGACAACGCCACAACAAAAAGTAGCACAAGTTCGTTTTTTCGGTGGGGATTTTGTCGAAGTTCGACTGACTGGTGATACGTTTGATGCTTCTGCCTACTCTGCTAAGAAATACAGCGCTGAGCATAACAAAGCTTTTATTGCACCGTTTGATGACGCTGATATTATTGCCGGTCAAGGAACAGTTGCTGTTGAGATGCTAGACGATTTAGGTTCTGAGAATTGTGATTTTGTGTTTGCAGCGATTGGAGGCGGTGGCTTAGTTTCAGGCGTAGCATCTTATGTAAAAGCAGTCCGTCCTGACACAACAATCATTGGAGTAGAACCAAGCGGCGCCCCATCAATGGCCAAAGCGTTATTAGCTGGAAAAGTAGTCAATCTGCCAAAAATCGATAAGTTTGTAGATGGTGCGGCAGTAAAACAAGTAGGTGAACTTACGTATAAACATTGCGAGAAATTCGTCGATGAAGTCACAGAAGTCGATGAAGGAGAAGTTTGTTCAACGATTCTTGATATGTATACAAAACAAGCTATCGTTGCAGAGCCTGCTGGTGCCCTTTCTGTTGCAGCACTCAACCATTTCCGTCCACAAATCAAAGGCAAAAACGTTGTCTGCATCGTGAGCGGTGGAAATAATGATATTAACCGGATGCAAGAAATTGAAGAGCGTTCCCTCGTTTTCGAAGGGCTAAAACACTACTTCATCGTCAATTTCCCACAACGACCTGGTGCCCTGCGTGAATTTGTAAATGACGTCCTTGGCCCCTATGATGATATTACTAAATTTGAATATACAAAAAAAGTGAACCGCAATCAGGGACCTGTCATTATTGGTGTCCTTTTGCAAAATCCAAATGATTATGAAAAATTATTAGAGCGCATTGCTATTTTTGATCCAAGTTTCATGCCAATTAATGATAATCAAATGCTCTATACATTACTCGTTTAATTAAAAAGTACAGTATATAGGTCCCTCCATTTTCGCATGGGACTTACATACTGTACTTTTTTGAAATAAAAAAGATTGAGTAACAACCTCATTGCGGGCCATCACTCAATCTCTATTCACGTTCTCGCGCTAGAATTAAAGTTTTGTTACTTTATCAGCTTGAGGTCCGCGTTGTCCTTCTACGATTTCAAATTCTACTTTTTGACCTTCGTCAAGCGTTTTAAAACCGTCTCCTTCGATTGCGCTGAAATGTACGAATACATCGTCGCCGCCTTCAACTTCGATAAATCCAAAACCTTTTTCGCCATTGAACCATTTCACTGTACCTTCTTGCATGTGTCAAAAACCTCCAAAAATTTTTTCTTAATATGTTCCTTTTACAAATAAAAAACTTACTGGGAAACTGCTAAGCAACAAGCTCACCTTGGTTTTCATATAAAAATTCACATATTATAAAAGATACTCATGTATAAGGATCAGTATCCTTTATAACACGTGAATAATCTCTTGCCAAGCTCCTACAGCATCCCAACAATCCTTTTGTAAGGAGATATTATTATTATCGATACAAATATTGTAACGCTTCCATTCTAAAAATGCAAGGAATATTTACCTAGTGCGCCATTATTTCGACAATTCAATGAAAAGTAGCATTCTATCCCGAATAAATCCTCAGTATAGCTTCTTGGGGCCTGCTTCTCATAAATGATTGCAAGCCTCCAAAAAGCGTACGGTTAACCTTTACTTAATGACACTACGATCTTTGATACGCCACTTCACAAGCAGGTTGTGTAATGGCTCGCGGACTAAGAAGTATACGCCTAACGAAATGAAGATAGAGGCAATTCCGAATAAAAAACCAGCCAGTACATCAGTTGGATAATGAACACCCAAATAGACGCGTGAACACATAATGAAAATAATCCAGCTTAGTCCAGCGACACCGATAACAATTTTAACCCACATTTGTTTGACGGTAAAGATTAAAAACATCGCTGCTAAACCGTAAAAAATTGTGGAGCCAGTCGCGTGTCCACTTGGAAAACTGTAGCCAGTTTCTGCAATTAGGCGGTTGAAGTTTGGGCGTGGACGTTGAAAGATATCTTTTAAAATAGTGTTTAGTAGAACGGCACATACGAGTACGGTTCCACCAAACCATAGCCCTACGACAAACTTACGTAGGATAAATAGAATAATAACAATAATTACTGTCAATACAATGGCTGTTTCTGCGCTTCCAATCATCGTTAATGTTTCGAGTAAGCTTGTTTTAGAGGCTGAGATGTTTGTTTGAATGCGACTAATCCAGCTTAAATCAAATTTGGCAACCCACCTTGGTTCAGAATTTACTGCCAATGCTACGATAACGAATAGTAGCAAGGCAAATCCGCCAATAGTGAATAACGGGATTGCTTTCTTTTTGTTTGTGTTCATTGGTTTACTCCTAACTTCACTTGTTTTTTTGTAGGAAGGTTTGCACTTCTTCCACCATAGCTTGATAATTCGCTTGTTCATCGGTATCTCTTTTTTCGATTAAATTGATTGTTGTATCCGTTACGGCTAGCACTCCGTCATATACGAATGTAGCATTACCAATCAATTGCAAATGTAGCTCGCCTGCTTGATCTTTACTTGCTGTAACTTTGACACGCCCTCCGTTATTATACACGTGGACAGGTGTTTCCAGCTTATCATTGTGAAGCAGTTTCTTCATCAGGCTAGAGGCTGACATCGCCGTTCCACAGGCATTCGTAAAACCAACGCCACGCTCAAAAGTTCGGACATAAATCGTATCTTCTGCCAGCTCTTTAACAAAGCTTACATTGACTCCATCTGTGAAGTAAGGATTTTCTCCATTTAGATAGGTCGAAAGCTTGACTTGCTTGTCTGAATCAAGCACCTTCTGGTCAACAAAAGTTATCAAATGCGGATTAGGCACGGCGACTGCTGAAAAATGCAAATCAGCATCAAAATCCGGTACTACTTCGTCCACCATTTGCGCTGCGTCCCAATTTAACGGTAGCGTTTCTGGTGCGAATAAAACGGGGGAAATTTCGACTTGATATGTTGGAATACCAACGCCAATTTCCTCTGCTTTAGAAACTTGAAGCACGGCTTTCATTGTTTCAATCGTCGCTTCCTGTAAGCCATGTTCTTCTAAGAGGTAACGCGCCACTGTACGCAGTCCATTCCCGCACATCGATGCTTCTGAGCCATCTGCATTAAAAACGCGCATACGACCGATAGAGGCGCTATTTGAGCTTGGAGAAACGAATAAGATACCATCTGCACCACCAAGCGCATCTTCACGATTACAAATTCGACGAGCAAGTTTGGAACGAGCCGTATCTTGCCAGCCAGTTAAATTGTTTTTGGCTTCATCGATTAGGAAAAAATCATTTTGTGAGCCGTGTACTTTGATGAAGTTAATATGTGTCATCCGGGTTCCTCCGTTTCTATTAGCTTGAGGTCCTTCGTAAGCAATCTTAGCTTTTCAAAGGACCTCAAAATATTATTTAATAGTTTGCCACCACAATATCCGCACATCGCTTACACAACGTTGCATGATTATGATCTGCACCCACATCTTTTTTCACAACACGGCAACGCTCACAAGTTTCGCCTTCTGCTACAGTAATGGCTACTGCTACATGTTGGTCTTTCACCGCATTAGCTGGCGCACCACTAAGCCCTTCTATTAATTCAAAATCAGACACGATGAGCAGTTGCGCAAAGTCACCTTCTAAAGAATCAAACAGTTGCTTCGCTTCATCATCAACAAACAATGTCACTTTTGCCAACATCGACTTACCGATAATTTTCTCATTACGCGCTTCTTCCAATGCTTTTTGGACAACATCGCGAATTTGCATGAAACGATCCCATTTATCCGTAATTGCCTCAGATGCAGCATAATCCTTCACTTCTGGCATCTCTGTCAAGTGAATGCTCAATGCTTCTTGATCTGTTAAGTGCGACCAAACCTCGTCCGTTGTATGTGGCAAGATTGGCGCCAATAATTTCGTCAAAACGACAACTGTTTCGTAAAATACGGTTTGCATCGCGCGACGATCTTTGCTATCTGCGGCTTCGATATATACGACATCTTTCGCAAAATCCATATAAAATTGGCTAAGTTCTACTGTACAGAAATTATTGATTTGGTGATAAATCGTTGAAAACTCATATTTATCATAGCTCGCGCGAACATTTTTAACGAGCTCATCTAATTTAATGAGTAGATATTGATCGACCTCACGTAAATCTTCATATGCAATGGCATCTGATGTTGCTGTGAAATCCGAAATATTTCCAAGCAAGAAACGCATCGTGTTACGAATTTTGCGATAAACTTCGGAAACTTGTTTTAGAATATTATCACTGATACGCACATCGGCCTGGTAATCGACAGACGCGACCCATAGGCGCACGATATCCGCACCAAGTTGATTGATAACTTTTCCTGGAAGCATCGTGTTCCCAAGTGATTTACTCATTTTACGACCATCACCGTCTAAAGCAAAACCGTGACTTAAAACGTTGCGATATGGTGCCTCACCGCTAATAGCAACACTAGTAGTCAATGAAGAGTTGAACCAACCGCGATATTGGTCAGATCCTTCCATATAAAGATCTGCTGGACGATTCAAATAAGGACGTGCTTCAAGAACTGCTTGGTGACTTGATCCTGAATCGAACCATACATCCATAATATCATTTTCTTTCGTAAATTCGCCGTTTGGACTACCTTCATGCGTAAATCCAGCTGGTAATAAGTCTTTTGCCTCGCGCTCAAACCAAATATCTGATCCATGCTCACGGAACAATTCTGAAATGTGATTAATTGTCTCATCTGTAATGATTGGTTCTCCATTCTCTGCATAGAAAATCGGCAGCGGTACACCCCAAACACGTTGGCGGGAAATAACCCAATCTCCGCGATCACGAACCATATTAAATAAACGTGTTTCGCCCCACGAAGGAGTCCAAGTAACACCTTGCACAGCGTCTAACAATTCTTGACGAAACTTGTTAATCGATGCAAACCATTGCGGTGTTGCACGGAAAATAACTGGTTTCTTCGTACGCCAATCATGTGGATACGAGTGCGTAATGAATTCCATTTTTAACAACGCGCCAACTTCTTCTAGCTTCTCCGTCACCATTTTATTCGCCGTATCATAAAATACACCTTCAAAACCAGGCGCTTCATCTGTAAACACACCACGATCATCAAGTGGTGCCAATGTCTCTAACTCATATTTTTGACCAATGATAAAGTCGTCTTCCCCGTGTCCAGGCGCCGTATGAACCGCACCGGTACCAGCTTCCGCCGTCGCATGTGCGCCGTTCATCACAAGCGAATCACGGTCATAGAATGGATGTTTCGTGATAACGCGATCTAACTCAGAACCACGCACTGTTTTTACAATTTCTGCGTTTTCCCAACCTAATGTTTCGCGAAGACTTGAGAAAAGCGCTTCTGCAACAACATATTTTTCACCATTAACAGTTGCTACAACGTATTCCAAATCTGGATTCACGGTAATTCCCATATTTGCAGGAATAGTCCACGGTGTCGTTGTCCAAATAACAATATTCGTACCGACATCCAATACACCTTTACCGTCTGTCACTTTGAACGCCACAAAAATGGAGGCAGACTTCTTATCTTGATATTCAATTTCAGCTTCAGCTAAGGCCGATTCACTAGACGGGGACCAATACACTGGTTTCTTCCCTTTATAGATATAACCTTTTTTCGCCATTTCGCCAAAAACTTTTACTTGTTCCGCTTCATATTCCGGTTGCAACGTGATGTAAGGATTAGCCCACTCGCCAGTCACGCCAAGACGTTTAAAACCAGCTCGTTGAATATCCACTTGTTTATACGCATATTCGGCGCAGAGCTTACGAAATTCAGCAACAGTCATCTCTTTACGTTTCACACCTTTATTCGCCAATGCTTGTTCGATTGGCAAGCCGTGTGTGTCCCAGCCAGGAACGTATGGTGAACGAAAGCCACTCATTGATTTTTGACGAACAATCATGTCCTTAATAACTTTATTCATCGCATGTCCCATGTGCAACTCGCCATTCGCGTACGGCGGTCCATCATGCAAAATAAACATTGGCTTATCCGCATTTTTTCGTTGAATTTCGTCGTATAAATCCATCTCTTCCCATTTTGCTTGCCATTCCGGCTCCTTATTCGGCAAATTTCCTCGCATTGGGAATTCTGTTTTCGGCATTAATAACGTATCTTTGTATTCCATCAGTTATTCTCCTTTATATAAAATAATTTCTCCGCCTTACTTCCAGTGCACTCAAACCTAGATAAAACGCAAAATAGACCCTCCCCTAAAAAGGGACGAGTCTATTAGTCGCGGTACCACCCTTGTTGACATCGACCTTGCATCTTTGCCCACTTCGTTCCATCGTTAACGCCGATATACGCTTCTTCCTAATCAGCACATAGCCTTTCAAAATCAGAGCTCCTGAGTGATTTCCACTTTCTGTCCTAATTACTGGTCTCTCACCATCACCAGCTCGCTTTAAAATAGAATCTATTTAGAAGAGTGTACTTATCTCAATTATAGCTTTTCTGCTTCATTTTCTTCTACGAATTCCTCTGGTTCAGCTGATTTCAATTCCGTTGCATCTACTTCATATTCCATCAGCTGCTTCCAATCATCACTCTTAATCAAATCCATTTGCGTCTCTACAAGTAAGCGCAGTCGTTCACGGAAGACCTTAGACTGACGTTTTAAATCCTCAATTTCAATCGCAACTTTACGAGCTTTTGATAGTGAATCACTCAAAATACGATCTGCATCTTTCTCCGCTTCACGCACAATTAACTTCGCTTCTTTATCCGCGTTATCAATCACTTGGTTTGCAGCTTCTTGCGCCACAATTAAGGATTTGTTCAGCGTCTCTTCGATATTGGTGAAATGCCCTAAGCGGTCATCTCTTGAAGATAGTGTCTCTTCTAAGCGTTTCTTTTCTTTAATCAGTTGTTCATAATCTTTAATAATTTGGTCGAGGAACTCGTTCACCTCATCCTCTTCATAACCTCTAAAACCACGGCTAAACTCTTTATTATGTATATCCAGCGGTGATAATGGCATGCTCAACACCTCCATATGGTCAAAACCTAACAAATTCTAGGCTAGCCCTTCTATTATACCATAAAACTTCATTCCTTATATACCTGTTCTTACTATAATAAAATTCTAACATTCTCGCAAGTATTATCTTCTCAAAAGCCAAAATTTTAACGTAAATAACCAATTTCTATCCGCATCTTATCTTTCTTCGTATGTCCATTTATTTCACCCAGCTTCACACGACCGTAACCGCGCGCTGAAATAATATCTAATTCTTCACATTCAAAATCTGGGTTCTCTACGGTTTTCCAATTTACTTTCACTAGCTTCCCTTGAACTAGTTGCTTCGCTTTTTGGCGAGAAATATTGTGCGCGGTTGCCACCACCAAATCCAGGCGTAAACTTGTAATCGTTGTCCCAATGTAATCCCAATCAAGACGCACTGGCAAAGCTTGGTCAAGATTCAGCTCTTCCAACATGATATTGACTTTCCCTATTTTATCAAGTTGCAAACCAATATAATCTTTCATCTCGCTCATCACAAAAAACTGCCAAAGCTCATTTTCTGTTAAGATATCACCAAAAATATCGCGTTTCATACCAAGTGACATTACTGTTCCAAGAATTTTCTGATGCGTTAGTTCCGTAAACTTAACTGGGTACCTAATATCGTACAACGTAATCTGAAAATCAGCATCTGTTGGCTCATAATAATCTGGATAAATAAGTGCACGGCGACGTTCTGCGTGTGCAACCCCACCCCAAAATTTCACCTTCACATGTTCATAACCACCAACAACCGATTCTAAAATAAGACGTTGACGCGGATCAAGAAAATCTGTTAATCGCGGTGTATATTGATCCTCAACCTGTACAATCCATTCTAAGGCCAAATCGATAAAACTATGTTCTTCCGCTCTAAAATGTTGATAAATCCCTTCCATGCTCCCCTTACTCCCTTTAGCAGCAAAATACTTATTCGAAAAGCATTTCGCAATTTAGTCGTACTCCGATAATTCCGTTATAGCAAGCTTCTACGCTTTTCACAGCAATAAATTCCAAAAAATACCGAATAGAGCGCTTCTGGTTCTCAGTCAGCTTCCATTTCGGTATCATCATTTAGATAAATAGTGGCAAGATATAATTATATACTAAGTATTGCAAACCATACGTTGCCATTCTTATCGCAAAAAAGGCGATGATTGGTGACAAATCAAGCACCCCACCAATTGGCGGAATGATTTTCCGGAAAGGTGCCAAAACAGGTTCACAAATTTTCGCTAAAAAGCGACCAAATGTTGTTTCATAGGCTCCCGGGAACCAAGACATTAAAATATAAACAAACAGTACGTACGGGAAATAATCCAGTACTAAAAAAACATAATGTGCAATCTGATATGCTAAAATGTGTTACACCTCATTTACATAAAATCTTGTTCTTCTAACATCTCAGAAATAGCGCCATCTACCTCGACGTTTTCTGGTGTGCAGAGGAAAATATTGTTGCCAATACGTTGAATATCTCCACCTAAAGCATACACAGTTCCACTTAAAAAGTCCACAATTCGGATTGCTTGGTCATGGCTAATACGTTGTAAGTTCACGACCACCGTTTTGTATTCCTTCAAGTAATCCGATAACTCTTGTGCTTCTGCATAAACTCGCGGCTCAACAAGTACCATTTGGCTTGAAAATTGCGCTCCGTTCATACTTACAACCTTATGATCATCGGCCGGTGCTACTTCATTTTGGTTCGTAAAATAGTTCTTCCCAGTTGGTTTTTTCATTTTTTTCTCAGTTGGAACCTCACGAAGTGGCTGTGGTTTTGCCGCAACTGGCTGCTCTTCATAGTACTCTTCGCCTTCTTCCTCATCTAAGAAAAAATATGATTTAAATTTATTCTTTAATCCCATCTGATTTACACCTCCACATTTAGTTTTCCTCTACTAAAGCTCTTCCTACTCTGATAAACGTTGCGCCTTCCTCGATTGCAATCTCAAAATCATTTGTCATTCCCATCGATAATTCGTGACACGGAACATTCGGGATTTTAAGTTTCTCTATCTCTAGTTGCACTGCTTTTAATCCTTGAAAAACGTGATGTAAAGTATGCTCATCATCGGTGTTTGGAGCCATAGTCATCAATCCAACAATTTCAATATGCTGATAATCTTGCTCTTTCACAAATGCAACTGCTTCATCGGCATTAAAACCGTGTTTGCTGTCTTCCTCAGAAATATTGACTTGTAAAAAACAAGCAACCTTCTGTGTCGCACGTTTTTCAATTTCATCTGCCAATGACTTGCGGTCTAATGAATGTAAAAAATGCGTATATGGTAGGATGGCCCTTACTTTTCGTGTTTGTAAAGATCCGATAAAATGCCAAACGATGTCGGGCTTACCCGCAAACGCTTCTACTTTTTCTGTAAAAACATCCGCTCTATTTTCGCCAAAATGACGAATGCCCAAATCGTATAACTTCTCCATTGCAACAACATCCACGGTCTTCGTTACAGCAACCAAATGTATATCTGCTGCATCACGACCTCTTTTTTGCGCCGCTTTAGAAATTCTATCTTCTATTGCTTGTAAGTTTTCATTGTAGCTCATCACATATCACCTGTTTTTCCTACTTTATTGATTTCGACGGTTTCTATTGCGAATAAATGCTGGCACTTCTACATCAAGATTTTGGCGTTGTTCTTCTACTTGAGGCTGCGCTTGTTGTTCTTCTGGTTTTTGCTGTTGCGGAGCGTTTGTATCTTCTTTTACCGCATATCCTGGGCGATTGACTTGAATCGCTGCATTGGGACGACTTTGTGCTTGGGCTTGTTGTTTCGCTTGCGCCGCCTCATCAAAGCCAGTTGCGATGACCGTTACAATAAGCTCTTCTTGCAAATCATCATTGATAACTGAACCAAAAATCATATTTACATCCTCATCAGATGCTGAGGATACAATCTCGGCTGCCTCTTGTACTTCATATAAGCTCAAGTTTGAGCCACCAGTGATATTCATTAGTACACCTTTCGCTCCATCAATAGATGTTTCCAGCAAAGGAGATGAGATTGCTTTTTTTGCAGCATCGGCAGCGCGGTTTTCACCGGTTCCAATCCCGATTCCCATCAATGCCGAACCACGATTTGTCATAATTGTTTTCACATCAGCAAAATCCAAGTTGATTAATCCTGGAACAGCAATTAAGTCAGATATACCCTGAACACCTTGACGTAAAACATTATCAGCTTCACGGAACGCTTCTAACATCGGTGTATTTTTATCAACAATTTGCAATAACCGATCATTTGGAATAACGATAAGCGTGTCTACTGCTTCTTTCATTGCTTCGGTTCCAAGTGCTGCTTGCTTCGTACGTTTTGGACCCTCAAAGCCAAATGGACGTGTAACAACACCTACTGTTAAAGCTCCCATTTCTTTGGCAATCGTTGCGATAACTGGTGCTGCACCAGTTCCAGTTCCACCACCCATACCTGCTGTTACGAAAACCATATCCGCACCTTTTAGCGCTTCTTCAATCATTTCACGACTTTCTTCCGCAGCTTTCTTACCAATTTCAGGAACAGCTCCTGCTCCTAATCCGCGTGTTAATTTCGTACCAATTTGTAAGTGAACCTCTGCTTTGGAAAGATTCAAAGCTTGTGCATCCGTATTTGCTGCGACAAAATCGACACCTTGGACACCATGTTCAATCATTCGGTTGACAGCATTGTTTCCGCCGCCACCGATTCCGATTACTTTAATTGTTGCTAAGCTTTCTGCACTCGTGTCAAAATCTAACATACTATTTGCCTCCTAATTTTACCTTTTTAACGAAAACACTTGCTTCTAATCGAAAAATGCACCAAAAAAATTCTTCATCTTAGTAGAAACTTTCTCTTCTTCTGTTTTCTTTGGCTTTTGTTTTGGTTGAGAATATTGTTCTTCATTTCCCTCTATCACTTCAGGTGGCTCCGTATTTAGGATCCGTCCCTCTTTTTCAGCCATTTGATAGGCATATTTTATCAATCCAACTGCGGTGGTAAAACTTGGTTCACGAACACCAATATAATCTGGAATAGCTAATCTCACATGCGCCTGAAATACTTTTCCAGCAAGGTCGATTGCGCCCGGAATAGCCATCGTGCCACCCGTTAATACATAACCGCCTGGCAAATGAGCTTTACCAACACGTGCGAGCTCTTCCAATGTCAATGTGTAGATTTCTTCCATACGCGCCTCAATAATATCCGCCACTTCTAATTGCGTGAAATGTTGTTGCTGATCACTACCGATAACATCAATGCCAAATGCAATATCAGCAGAAGCATCGTCGTAAAAAGCGTACCCTTGTTCTAACTTCACTTTTTCGGCGTTTGCTGTAGACGTATTTAAACCAAGAGATAAATCTTTCGTCACATGATCTCCACCAACCGGTAAAACGGTCGTATACGTTAATTTCCCATGTTCAAAAACGCTAATCGTTGTTGTTCCAGCACCAATATTAATAAGTGCCGTACCAAATTCTTTATCATCATCTGTTAAAGAAACCGAGCCTTCTGCAAGAGGTTGAAGCACAATATCTGTAATTTCTAGACCTGCACGTTCTACGCAACGTAGCGTATTATGTAGAATCGCTTTTGAGCCTGTAACCAAAGTTCCTTCCATTTCCAAACGAACGCCAATCATTCCTCTTGGGTTAACACCTTCAAAACCATCGACCACATATTGGTCTGGAATCACATTAATAATTTCTCTATTTGGTGCCACGGAAACAACTTGCGCTGAATCAATAACATTCCATACATCATCATCCGTAATTTCACGATTTTCACCGTTGATAGCAACAACACCGCGACATGGTTCTAATCTCACTTGGTTAGAAACAATCCCAACAATAACTTGCGAAATATGCACACCTACCATACGTTCTGCTTGTTCAATGGCTTTTTTTATGGATTCAACGGTTTTATCAATATCAACAATAACGCCTTTTTTTACACCTTGCGACGCGACATTGCCCACACCGATAATATTGAGTCTGTCATTGGCCATTTCCGCAATAATAACTTTTATAGCTGATGTTCCAATGTCTAAGCTTACGTAAATTTCGTTTTCTCCCACTTATCGGCACCTCCTTCAGTTCATAGTCTGTCTTGCTTCTATTTGTCTACTTGCAAAATTCAGTAGTAAGTTTTATTTAGATAGTCATTTTTAATGGTTGGTGTTTGCCTTTTAAGATTTCCCTTTTTAACAAACATTATAGTATTGATACAAGATACACTATTCATACAACACATATCTACAGTCTACACCAAGAAGCATAGTAATAAAAGCACAAAGAATATTTTTTAACAGTTTTTTAGCTTTTTTTTCAATTCGGTGCTAAAAGCGGAACATGCATTCTCATAGCATGTCCGAATTGTGTAGTAAATCATACGCTTTTGTTAGTCGGACAATCAATTTTTCTTTTGTAATGCAGCGTTCTCTTCTTTGTCTTTTAAGTACGTTCGAAAATAAGAACCTATTTCTAAATCAATGATTCCCTTTTGATTATCTTTTAGCTGGGCAACGATAGATGGATAGTGGATCATTTTTTCGGCAAAAGTTGAAATGGTGGCAGAGACTTCATTACCATCGTTCATATATAGCCTAATATGCTCGTCATCGCTTTTTGTTGGCGCAGAATGAACCTCTGAGATGGATAATAGGACACCTTCTGGGAGTTGATTTAACTGTGCCACCATATCTTTTAAAACTTGTCCATTTTTGAACCCGCTAAAAATAGGGTTATTACCAATTGGGAACTGCTTCGGTTGTGTCGTCAGTAGTTTACCGGTTTCTAGAATATCAAAGTACTGACCGTTCTTCTCTTGATATCCAATTGTTTTATTTTCTGTGATATGGACGCGCAATGAGTTGAGTCCTTGTAGTTCAATCGTTGCTTTTTTAATTAGCGGATTTTTTTCTAGTAACTTACTGCTTTTTGACTTATTAATACCAAAAACAAAATCATCTAAATTCAAATTCCCCTCGTTCAAAATCGTTTGTTCATCTACTTGATGGTTACCATCGACATAAATACGCTGGACTTTACTGAGTGGTGACAGAAAGTAAAGCGTAATTAAAATGAGAAGAAGGAAGATACTAATCAGGATTGACATATGGCGAATTAGTTTCTTTTTACGGTATTTTTTTAGCTCTGGAATTCTGCTTTCGATAGAAACAATTTTTCTATTATTCGCCATGAGCTCGTCCTCCTTGTCTGTTTTTAGTTCTGGATAATGTCATAAATAGCATCCACAAGCTTATCTGCTGCATCAGGGACACCGAGTTGCTTGGCCTCGTATTGCATTTTTGCCAGTTTTTCAGGACTTTCCATGATGTTATCGATTTCGTCAAGCAAACGTCCTGGTGTTAGATCAGCCTCTGTGATAACAGATGCCGCCGCTTTATTCGCTAATGATTCAGCGTTTTTAGCTTGGTGGTTTGCCGTAACGTATGGACTTGGAATTAAGATACTAGGTACCCCGAGCGCTGTCAATTCTGCAAGTGATGTCGCACCGGCTCTTGATACGACTAAGGTACTGGCGTTAAGTACTTTTGGCATGTCGTAGATGAATGGTTGTACGCTAATATTTTTATTTAATTCCATACTCGTTAGCTTGGCTTTGATTTTTTCAAAATGGGCATCACCTGTGACGTACAGCAACTGATAACTCCGCTTACCAATTTTGGCTAGGCTTGCTTCAACAGCTTCATTAATCCCTCTTGCGCCACGACTTCCACCGAAAACAAGAACAGTTGGCTGATTTTCTTCCAAGCCGTACTCGTTCAAAACAGCTCCCGATTCGATTTCCACTACTTCTGATGCTCGCGGATTTCCTGTAAAAACTACTTTCTCAGCGGCAAAGGAGTCACTTACTTCCTCGAAACAAATCGCTACACGATCGGCATAACGGCTTAGAAATTTGTTCGTTAGACCGGCTACACTATTTTGTTCATGGATAAGCGTTGGGATTTTAAGTTTTGCTGCTGCATAGACAACAGGACCGCAAACATATCCACCTGTTCCGATGACCGCATCTGGTTTGAAATCACGAATTAGAGCTTTGCTCCGCGCCACTCCTTTGAAGAAACGCGTTACAGTCTTGACATTTTCAAAAGAGAGTGCGCGTTTAAAGCCGGTGATTTCGATAGCTTCAAACGCAATCCCTTCACGCCTTACAATAGTTGATTCTAAGCCCTTTTCCGTTCCAATGTAGAGGAATTCTGCATTTGGATTTCGTTTTTTTATTGCTCGGATTAGCGCGAGAGCTGGATAAATATGGCCGCCTGTTCCGCCACCACTTATAACAAATCTCATTTTTCCACCTCATCTGGTAATTCTTCGATTGCATCCATAAAAGCACGCCCACGAACTTCAAATGTCCGATATTGATCCCAGCTCGCGCATGCTGGTGATAGTAAAATGACATCGCCAGGACTCGATAATTCGTAAGCAAGTGGCACGGCAGCAGTGACATCATGGACCTGATGCACATCAACACCAGCTTCTTTACCAACACGTCCAACTTTTTCAGCGGTTTCACCAAATACAATTAATGTCTTTACGTTTTTGAAAAATGGCTTTAATTCATCAAACTCGATACCACGATCCAAACCGCCTGCTAGAAGTACAACTGGCTGATTAAAACCACTCAGTGCGCTTTGTGTAGCCAAGATATTCGTTGCTTTCGAATCATTGTAGAATTTGCGACTATTTAACTCCTTAACAAATTGTGTCCGGTGCTCTACACCCTTGAACGTTTCTAGAACGTGCATAATTTGCTCGTTGCTGACATCACAGATTTTTGCAACAGCGATGGAAGCTAGAATGTTTTCAAGGTTATGCTCGCCTGGAAGCAGGATGTCATCACGCTTACCAATTAGTTCATCGTAAAACATGATATTGCCATCTTTGATATATGCGCCTTCACCTAATTTTTGTGTCGGTGAGAATGGGATGACTTTTGCTTTCGTGCGCTTCGTCATGTTGCGTAATTCATCTTGATCCCAGTTGATCACTAAAAATTCGTTTTTCGTTTGATTTTCTTGAATGCGCCACTTGGCTTTTACGTATTCTTCCCGAGTTTTATGGTAATCGATATGTGCCTCATAAATGTTCGTAATCACCGCAATTCTAGGACAGAAAGTGCGAATTCCCATCAGTTGGAACGAAGAAAGCTCCATAGCAATGTATTGATCCGCTGTCGCTTTTTCAGCAACCTCTGAGCCTGGAAAGCCGATATTCCCTGCTAATAATGATTGATTCGGTGTCATTTCATTTAGCATATGATGGACGATAGTTGTCGTTGTTGTTTTTCCGTTTGTTCCTGTAATACCAATGATTGGTGCATCTGATATTTGATAAGCTAACTCGACCTCGGTAATAATCGGAATCATTAAATCCTGCGCTTTTTTAATCATTGGATTGTCATATGGAATTCCTGGATTTTTGACAACAAGCTCGAACCCTTCATCCAAAAGTTCCACTGGATGCGAACCACAAATAACTTTAATGCCTTGTTCGAGCAAACCTTGCGCTTCTGGATTCTCACTAAACGGTTTTTGATCATTCACCGTTACAAAGGCGCCAAGTTTATGAAGAAGAGATGCCGCACTAACACCACTTCTTGCTAAGCCCAGTACAAGTACTTTGCGATGCTTATATTGAATAATGTTTTTCATAATTTACTCCCCCATTTTCAGCTCTTTCCCATTTTTAAAGGACGATGAACAGTGCAATAATTGCACAAATCAGCCCCGCACCCCAGAAAGTGAAAACGATACGCCATTCTGACCAGCCGATATCGACATGTTCAAAGTGATGGTGAATCGGACTCATTTTGAATAACCGTTTTCCGTTTGTTACTTTAAAGTAGAAGACTTGGATGATTACAGATGACGTTTCAATAACGAAAACTAACCCGATTAAAAGTAGCATCCACTCTTGCTCTAGCAAAATCGAAATCGCGGCAATCGCGCCACCGAGTGCTAATGAACCTGTATCTCCCATAAAAATTTTTGCTGGATTTTTGTTGAAAAGTAAGAATCCTAGCATCGCTCCAACAATTGCAAAACAAAACATCGCGATAATGCCCTCGTTTTGGAAAATCGCAATAATCCCAAATGCTCCGAATGCAATAACAGAAAGTCCAGAAACCAAACCATCTAAGCCATCCGTCAAGTTCACCGCATTGGAAAAGCCAACAAGCCAGAAAATAATAAAAATCAGGAAAAACCAGCCTAAGTTGACTTCTATTGATGTGAAAGGAATCGTTAATGTGTCAGGATATCCGTTCCAGTGATAAATGCAGTAAAACAAGATAGAAATAGCAACTTGTCCCAAAAACTTTTGTTTCGAACGTAATCCTAAGTTCTGTTTTTTTACTACTTTTATGTAGTCATCCAAAAACCCTAAGGCACCGAATAGAACGAGTGGAATAAGTAACAGCAAAGTTTCTACTCCAAACCAACCACCAATCAGCGTCATAATGACAAAACTGATAATCATTGCAGGGAGGAATACGAGACCTCCCATCGTCGGTGTTCCTGATTTCTTTTGATGGCTTTGCGGACCTTCCTCACGAATACTTTGACCAAATTTTAACTTTTGTAGAAACGGGATAAATAGTGGTACCCCGATGACGGTAATAATGAAAGCCATCGCAAATGTTGTAACAATCCAGTATAATGACACGCTTTTTCGCTCCAATCTATTTTGTATCTTTCGCTATCGTAAAATTCTATAATATTTTTGCTAAAATGGCTTCGCGTGCTTCTTTGCGATCATCAAAATCATGCACTACATCACCAATAATTTGGTAAGTTTCATGCCCTTTACCAGCAATTAAAATAACATCTTCTGGGTTCGCGTGTTGTACTGCAAAACGAATCGCATCATGCCGCTGTTCTTTCACCGTGTATGTTGCATTTGGCACGCCAGCTAGCATGTCTTCAATAATCTGCATCGGCACTTCCGTTCGCGGATTATCTGATGTAAAAATCGGATCAGTCGCGTACTTCACAGCAATCTGCGCCATTTGCGGACGTTTACCTTTATCCCGATCCCCGCCACAGCCAACAACAACAAAAATGCGCCCTGTAGCAAACTCAGCTACCGTTTTCAGTACATTTTCCAATCCGTCCGGTGTATGTGCGTAATCGACAATGACTGGGAATTGTTGTCCTGCGTCTACCAGCTCAAAGCGCCCCGCTACACCTTCGACTTTTTCGAGGGAAGAAATAATCTCGGGAATCATAGCTGGTGCTTCATCCGTTGCATACACCGTGGCAATTGCTGCGAGCGCATTGTATACATTAAATTTCCCAATCAATTTCAACTGGACATCAAAAACCTCATCTTGAAAATGCAGTTCAAATCTTGTCCCCTTACTACTAATCCGAATATCACTTGCTTGAAAAGTCGCAACTTCGTCAATACCATAGGTCAACAAACTGGCACCTGTTGCCTCGATCATCATTTTTGCATGCGGGTCATCTCCATTGATAACAGCCGTTTTCGCAGTCTCACCATAACCATTACCAAGTTGAGCAAACAACAAACTTTTCGCATGCGCATATTCTGCCATCGTCTTATGATAGTCCAAATGGTCTTGTGATAAATTAGTGAATACCGCCACATCATACTCTGAACCATAAGCCCGACCTTGCACAAGCGCATGTGAAGATACTTCCATGATCGCTGTCGTCACTTTCTTATCACGCATTTGTCGGAACGTCTTTTGCAAAGTTAAACTATCCGGTGTAGTATTCTTCGTTTCCATAATTTCCGAACCAATTTTGCGATACATTGTACCAATCAAGCCCGTCGTTACCGCATGATCTGCCAATATGAATTCTACTAAATGGCTCACTGTTGTTTTTCCATTTGTTCCTGTTATTCCAATTAAATTCATTTCTGTAGTGGGATAGCCATAAAAAGCCGCAGCAAGCATCGCCATCGCCCGTTTTCCGTCCTGCACCAAAATTATTGGAATTGTAACATCCTCTAGCATGCGCTCTGCTACAATCGCTACCGCGCCAAGCTCTTGTGCCTTTTTTGCATACGTATGCCCGTCTACAACTTCCCCGTCGATACAAACAAACAATGTCCCCACCGTCACTTGCCTGCTATCCTGATCGATGCTTTTCACTTCTGTATGTAGCGTATCTTCCTGGCTCTGTACCAACCTGCTATAAGGAATTGCCTGTATCAACTTCTCTAATTCCATTTCGAACTTCCCTTCCATCTCACCATTTCCAAAACCAACGCAAAAAATGATATCGCGACCTCTAAAAAAACGAGTGCATATCAGCGCGCATAACGATGACAAATCTTCTACTCTATATTAGCAAAAACAGCGGTGAAATACTAGTCTTTTAAAAATGTTCTCCTTGCTATCAAAAGGCAGACACACGACGCTTACCGTTAACAAACAAGTGTGCACCTACCTCCTTATTTTACTAATTTAATAAAGCATTTAGTCCGGCCGCTTCCTGCACTGTTGTATCCGCCGAATCTTCTTTATCACTTTCCACTTTCGGTACCTTATTGAAATTCGGAATCTTATCAGGCGTTGTAAGATTAATCATCACTTTCGACTTGTCATTAATGACCGAGCCGGCAGAAAGACTCTGCTTCAACACATAGCCATTTCCCGTTACCGTAAAAGGAATGCCTGTAATTTCCGAAACTTTGAGCACATCATTCTTCGCCCAATCTCTCATATCCGGAATCGTCATATCGCCTTCTGTCATCAAAATAACACGTTGCCCTTCTAAAATTTTCTCCCCTGTTTGTGGCAGCTGCTGTACAATTTTCTTACCGTTCCCAATCACAACCGGAATCAATTTCTGTGCTTCCAACTCTTTTTTCGCAACATCTGGTGTTTTACCAGTCATAGAAGGCATCGAAATAGCTTTTAATTCCGATGTATCTGCTGACTTAATGTTCAAATACTGCAAGCTATTTTTCATTACTGGATTAAAAATTTCTGATACCGCTTTGCCACCCGTCTCTGTACCCGTTAGTTGTGGCTGTTGCATCGTCACGTACATCACAAGCTCTGGATCTTTTGCCGGCGCCATACCCATGAAAGAGAAAATATAATTGTCATTCCCAGTCATATAACCGCCGCCATTCGGGTTTGGAATTTGTGATGTCCCTGTTTTCCCAGCAATATCATACCCATCAATCGCATACAATTTCCCAGTACCAACTTTACCAGTTATAACATTCCGTAATTCTTCGCGCGTCTGTTTCGCCGTCTCTGCGCTAATCGGTTTCCCGGTCGTTACTGTCTTTGTTTCCGTTACTTTCCCAGTATTCGGATCTACAACCTTTGACACAACATACGGTTGCTTCATCGTACCATCACTTGCAATCGCCGTCGCTCCTTGAAGCATTTGCATCATCGTCACTGTTGTCCCCTGACCAAAAACAGTCGTCACCTGCTCGATTCTCCGATCAAACAAAATTTTCCCAGTTGCTTCATTCGGAAGGTCGATTCCAGTTTTTGCACCAAAGCCAAAGTTTTGCAAGTATGTTTTAAATTTATCCGGTCCCATACCAGCAAGCAGTTTTGCAAATGCAACGTTACTCGATCGCTCCACACCTTCACGATACGTAATAGAACCCCAACCAGCACCACCATTATGATCATGAATCGGGATGTTACCAACGTTATACGTCCCCGATTGGTAGTACGCATTCGGATGATACACGCCCATATCAATTGCTGAGGCAAGCGAGAATACCTTCATAACCGAACCCGGCTCATACGTAATCTCTACCGGTAAATTGGCCCATTGATTCGTTAGACCCTCCTTAGTCGTCGGATTAAACGTGTCTCGCTGACTCATCGCCAAAATTTCACCTGTTTTAGGATTCATCACAACCGCCATCATATTTTTCGGATTATATTTTGCATCCACCGTATTTAACGTGTCCTCTAAAAACGTTTGAATCTTCTTATCCAACGTCAAGTAAATGTCTTTCCCATCTTGCGCTTCTTTTACCGTGCTTTTCGCATTTGGCAAAATGTAACCGTACTTATCTGTATCATAGTTAATCGAGCCGTTTTTTCCGGTCAAAATATCATTATACGCCTTCTCAATCCCCATCTTACCAATTAATTTAGAAATGCCATCTTTACCAGTTTCCTGTTGCGCATAGCCAATCAAATGGGACGCAAAGACACCATTTGGATAAAACCGCTCCGCCTGCTTCGTAAATACTAAACCAGGTAATTTTGCAGCTTCAATCTTGTCCTTTACTTCCGCCGACAGATTTTTACCTGCTTTTCCAAACTCGACTTGGAAGACATCTTTCTTTTTCAATTTCTTCAAAATATCGGCTTCTTTTAATGGTAGATACTTCGCCAAGAGCTTAGCCGTTTCTTCTTTTTCCACCACGTGATGCGGATTTTTCGGATCTACCGTTTGCTTCGGATCAAGTACTGCCGCCAATGTATAAGAAGCAGTGTCCTTCGCAATCACTTCGCCCTTTTGATCTAAAATAGAGCCGCGATTTGCTTCAATGACACTGCTTCGTAAATGCTGTTTAGCTGCTTTGGCCGCAAGCGGAACTCCGTTAACCTCGCCAACGACTTGCATGTAGAAGAAGCGTCCGATAACCGACAGAAAAATAAGTCCAAAGATGATAAAAAGAACCAGAGCGCCTCTTCGCATATTTCCTACTCGCTTTTTCATTTACCTTCCACTACCTTCACATTATCTGGATCTAGTTTCAATCCCAATTCTTTCGCTTTTTGCCAAACACGTTCATAACGACTAAGATCCGCCACTTCTGCCGACAAATCCTCATTCGCCTTCACCTGCTTATCCACTTCTGCCTGTTTTTCTTGAATACCTTGGTTCACACTATAGACTTGCGCTTGTACGTGAATAATCTTAAACGCAAATACTGCAATAACGATAATAAAAACAGACGCAATCAACTTTTCGCCCAATGTTATTTTTCCACGCTTTAAAATTTGTTTTTTAGGCTGTGGTTGCGGTGTCTCTCTATGTACACGTTTCGGTTCCACATTCGTTTTGTAGGCTACATTATTACTCAATCTACTTCAACTCCTACTTCCTAAATATTCCGTTCTACCACTCTCAGTTTTGCTGATCGTGCACGATTATTTTCTGCTAGTTCTTCCTCAGATGGGAGAATCGGTTTTTTCGTCACTACTTTCATTTTCGGTTTATACTCATCTGGAATAATCGGTAACCCCGGTGGCAGCTCTGGACCTTTCGATTCCTCTGCAAAAATTTGTTTTGTAATTCTATCTTCTAATGAATGGAATGTAATGACACTGATTCGTCCGCTAGGTTTCAGCAAGTCCATCGCCTCTTTCAGCGAGTCCTCAACCGCGCCTAGCTCATCATTCACCGCAATGCGAATCGCTTGGAAAATCCGCTTTGCCGGATGTCCACCTTTTCGCCTCGCCGGTGCTGGAATCGCCGCTTTAATCGCATCCACTAGTTCTCCAGTCGTGTCAATCGGTGCTATTTCACGCCGACGCTCAATCTCACGCGCCACTTGCTTCGAAAATTTTTCCTCGCCATAACGGAAAAAAATACGCACAAGATCTTCGTAGCGCCATTCATTTACAACGTCATGTGCCGTAAGTTCTGCCTCCTGATCCATTCGCATATCTAGTGGTGCATCTTGATGATAACTAAAGCCACGTTCTCGTTCATCTAGTTGTGGTGACGAAACACCTAAATCATACAAAATTCCATCCACTTCTGTAATTCCTACTTCTAACAATGCTTCCTTAATATATCTAAAGTTGCTTTTAATAAATGTTACTCTTCCCGCGTAATCCTGCAACCGCTCTTTGGCGTGAGCCAGCGCTTTGTTATCTTGATCAAATGCGAATAAATGCCCTTCTTCTGAGAGCTGACTCAACAAATATTCACTGTGCCCTGCACCGCCAAGTGTACAATCTACATACACTCCATCCGGCTTTATATTCAAGCTATCAACTGTTTCCTTCAACAATACCGTCTCATGTTGGAACATCTTTATGCCCCTCCTCTTTTTAAATATCAAAGCCAATCATATTTTCGGCAATATCTGAGAATGATTCTTGCGCCTCATCAAAGAAGTTATCCCATTCCGATTTGCTCCAAATTTCAATACGACTTGCGACCCCGACAATCACCGTCTCCTTCTCAAGTTCAGCGTAGCTCGTCAAGTTGGATGGAATATTAATCCGTCCTTGCTTATCAAGCTCACATTCTGAAGCCCCGGAAAAGAAAAAACGGGTAAAAGAACGAGCATCTTTTTTAGTCAGTGGGAGTGTCTGAATCTTCTCTTCTACTTTCGTCCACTCATCAATCGAATAAACAAAGAGACATTTATCAAGCCCTCGAGTAATGACAAAATGATCCCCTAATTGTTCACGGAATTTAGATGGCACGATTAAGCGGCCCTTTATATCAATGTTATGTTGATATTCGCCCATGAACATAGTCCATCCCCACTTTCTTATACACAACTTTACCACAACTCCCCACTTCGTACCACCAAAAACTGAAAAAAAGCAAAAAAAAGAAGCCAGTAATAAAATCCAGCTCCTCTCAGCGCTTTTATAGAGCCAATTTCCTAATACAAAAATTTGTGGGGCTTAGTGGAGCAAGCTGTAATAAATGCTACAATTGAAAATAATCCTTTTTTAAGTGTTAGTTAATATCCAGTTTATGTTTATCTGGCATTATAAGTGAGAAGGAGGTTTTCTGATGACTAAGTTGCTTATTATCTTAATCACATCCCTACTCACTGCCTGTTTGAATGCAAGCGAAAACAGGACAAACCATTCAGAAATACCAGTAAAAAAAGAAAAGGAGGAGAAAAATGTGACACAGTTAAACCAATCCTTACTCCAAGCTATCGATTCCAATAACCTGCAACAAATCGAATCACTTCTACAACGAGGTGCACAGGTAGATACAGTGAACCAGCTCGGTGAGAGCGGACTCCTCGTGGCCACACATCAAAACAACATTCCAATGGCTAAATTATTCCTCAAGCATAACGCCAATGTTAATTTACAGGATAAAATAGAGGACAGCCCCTTTTTATACGCTGGCGCAGAAGGACAGACCGAGATTTTAAAAGCAATGATTTCGCATCATCCAGACTACAAACTAACCAATCGCTTCGGCGGAACAGCCTTGATTCCTGCAGCTGAAAAAGGACATTTAGCAAACGTTCGACTTCTTTTAGCTAAAACAAATATCGATGTAAATCATATAAATAATCCTGGTTGGACAGCACTCTTAGAAGCAATCGTTCTCTCCACCGGTAACAAGACGCAACAACAAATCGTTCTAGCACTACTTGAAAATGGCGCTGATCCAAACATTGCAGATTCAAACGGCGTTACCCCTCTATCACACGCAAAGCAAAAAGGATATGACACAATCGCGAATTTACTTATAACTCATGGTGCACAATAGCAAAAAAAGAAGAGACACGACCGAAAACGCATATTCGGTCGTGTCTCTTCTTTTGCTATTCTTGTTTTACTGTTCTCGTCGTCGGTTTCAATGCCCAAAACGTCATCATAACGCCGAAGAAACCGCAAGAAACAATAAACAACGCCATACCATATTTCCCGATATACGGCGAAAACATCAGACTTCCCGCACCAATTAATTTTCCGATTTGAAAAACAAAACCGTTAAATGCCATGTAAGTCCCACGCATCGTTTCATCCACAATATCCGCCAAAATCGTTTGCCGCGTTGGCACATAAAGCAATTCACCCACAGATAAAATGATGGTTGCCCCTAGCAAAGCCCAAATATTATTCGCCAAGGCACATAACGCAAATCCGAACGTAAAAACCATAAACCCGACATACATCCATTTTTGCAAATTCCGATCTCGCACCCATTTTGCAATCGGCGCCGTAAAAAGCACAATCATCAGTGTGTTAACGAGTGTCAAAGCACTCACCAACTTCACGCCATCAAACGACGTACTTCCAAGCCATCCAAAATCGTATATCATCGGTGGAAATATATCTGCTAATCGAACCGAAATAAAATTGTTACGCTGAAATTCAATTGATAATACCGCAATACCACCTGCTGTGAACCATAGAAAACGCGCATCATACAAAATCTTCTGATAACTACAAAACAAACTTTTAATTCCAGCATCGCTCACTTCTTTGTTTCTGTCTTGCTCCAGCGTCTCAGAAATCAACACAATCGTGAGCCATGTCGTAACAAACGACATCACGAGAAGAGCAGTCAACAACTCAAATAAGTAGCTCTGGAAAAACCAACCACCAATCACGATACCAATCATGACAGATAAGTTATTCGCCCAATAATTAATTGAATACATGTATGCTCGTTCATTTTGCGTACTCACATCAATCAACATTGCATCACTTGCAGGAACCGTTAGTCCTTGCGACACAGCGATCAAAAGCAACGCGACAAACGTCAACCACGGAGAAACAAGCCAAGGAGAATTCACAGTTAACATCAACGCAAAGGCGCCAACCTTTACCCATTCTCCCCATACCATCAATTTCCGCCGCCCAAGATGATCCGCCAAATGCCCGCCATAAATACTTGCGATAAACTGCACGGCAATATTGATCATCAATAACACACCAGCGACGCCAACATTGATCTCTTTTGCAAAATAAATCGCCATGAACGGAAACACCATCGAACCAATCATTTTACTTAAAAACGAAATCGCAATACGCGCCTTGATGTTTGGATGTAGCGCTTTAAACATTGACTTCACCTCCTAAACATAGTATAACTAGTTTTAAAAAGTAGAAAAAGGGATAATATTAAATTTTTTTGTCCCCTTTTTCACGAGGAGGTTTTCTCATGCGCGACCTTGCTTATTACGAGATGCGTGCTTTTTTGTTGGAACGGCAGATTGGCAATACCGCTGCTTTTCGCTTGAACGAATTGGCTGAGAAATGGGCGTGTAGTGATAAAAGCGCCAAGCGAAAACTAAAAAGATATCAAGCCCTTGATTATTGCATGTACCAACCCGGGCAGGGTCGAGGAAACCCGTCAAAACTAATATTCCTTCTCACTTTCCAAGCAGAGATTGACCTGTTCATTCGAGAAGCCTTAGAGCAAGAAAGCCTAGACAAACTGCTCACCTTACTTCAATTGAATATCCCACGCGAATGGTTTAGCTCTGTCTCATACGAAATGAATGATCTATTTGGACTCCATACCGAAAAAGGCGACCAAGACATACTCCGCCTTATTATTGCCCGTCCATTCAGCATTCTTGATCCCCTTCATACATCGATTAATATGGAAAGCTCCTTACTCCTACAACTCGGCGATCCACTCGTCCGCTTCGATACAGTAACAAACACCGTGATGCCTTGCATCGCGCATCATTGGAAATCCGAGAATAACAGTACTACTTGGACTTTTTATATTAGAAAGGGAATTCGATTTCATCATGGTAGAACTCTAACAACGACTGATATCCTCCACACTTTTGAAAAAGCGATGCAAAAAGGCACCGTCACGCATTGGTATTTGAAGGATATTGCCAAAATCACACTTCTGTCCGATCACAAAATCATGATTCAACTAAATAACTCGAACCCCTTTTTCACTCGCTACCTTTGCTTAGGAAACCTCGTTATCTTGCCACACGATATTCCCTTTGATGAACGGAAATGGATAAGTACCGGTGCGTTCAAGATAGCGCAACGAACAAAGAAAAAGCTGGTTTTAGAGGCCTATGATGCTCATTTCCTAGAACGCCCATTTCTTGATCGAATTGAATTTTGGCTTGTGAAAAATCAAAGAAATCCCGTTGTCACAGTAACCGATATGGGAAATGAGTCAAATAATGATTACACGGATTACGCTACAAAAAATTATGGCGTCAATATCTTCACTTTTAATTTTCATTATTGTTCATTCGCGCACCATCCAGCGTTCCGCGAAGCTTTCTATCACCTTCTGGACACACCTCTCATGTTAGACGAATTAAACAACCAAGAAGAAACAGAGGCCTCAAGCTACTTTTTTCATAAATCTAGTGCAAAACGACGAGATGCTAACAAAATTGCCAATCTGCTAAAGACCGCGAATTACAACGGAGAACCGTTAAAATTTGCTATCCTTTCACACGCCAAAACGATTCGCCAAGGCCAGTGGATTGTCAATCGAGCCGCTACATTTGGTATTCCTATCGAATTACGAGTCATCGACATCAGCTCCGAATTTTACCAAGGCAGCCAGTGGGAAGCTATCGACTTCAGTATGGGGGGCGATGTCCCAAGCACTGATATTGAGATTGCCTTTATGGATTTCTACGGTAATCCCAATTTGGCTCCACAGCGTTTTCTCGCAAAAAAAGAGCTCCAACAAATAGAGGAGCTACTACATCGAGCACGCCAATGTCAGGATTTGAATGAACGCGAGCCTTTTTACGACCAGATAGAGCAATTTGTGCGGGACAATCATTTATTCCTATTTTTAGAACATTTGACCAAACACCAATTCATCCACACAACAATCAAAACCGAAGAAACGCACCTATACGGCCATTTAAATTTAAAAAAACTATGGATTGACTAAAAAACGAGCAAAAGGCTCTTCACAATACCAAATACGAACAGCAACAAATAAAGAATCGCGAAAGCAAAGAAGCAAATCCGCCAATAACCGCGAATCACTTTTTGGAAATTGATAACTCCTTGTGATTTGGCATATAGCGCGACAAACAAAATACCAATCAAGAATAAAAATA
Organism: Listeria rocourtiae subsp. hofi; assembly: GCF_963575615.1. NCBI lineage: Bacteria > Bacillati > Bacillota > Bacilli > Caryophanales > Listeriaceae > Paenilisteria > Paenilisteria rocourtiae. The sequence continues at coordinate 201,766 of NZ_CAUYTL010000001.1, forward strand.
GAAAAATATATAATAAAAAAGATTGATCAAACAATACAATCATAAAGAAATGAACCGCTAAAATCAGGAAAAACGTCGTAACATCGGCGCTTTGCTTCACTGCTTTTGGCGTTCTTTTCGTTATGTTTTGCGCCACAATAAATGTGACCGTAAAAATAAGAACCGGAGCCACAATTACAAGCGCCGTTATATTCGTTAACCAATTCACCGTAAATACTCTCCTTCCAGCCCTTTCACTAAGCCGTATAATGTTTCAGAAATTAGAGCCTCTTTCCCCTGCGTCTGAGCAAGCCTCACAATCGCCCCAGAAATACTCTCTATCTCTGTTCGCCGCTTTTCTCGCACATCCATTGCCATCGAAGAAAAATTAGCCGCTGTCGCCTCGCATATTGCCGTCACTTTTTGTAGCGAATTTTCTCTATTTAGCACACCCGCTACTTCACGCGTCAGGTCTACCAATACTTTATAAAAACTTTCATTATGTAATAACGCCCCATTCGGCACCCCAAGAATCGCCGTCAATGGATTAATCACCGCATTCGCCAATAATTTATTATAAACCATTTCTTCAAAATCCGCCTGCTCGAAAAACGGAAAATCAGAATTAGCCTTTAATATCTGCGCTAGCTCTTCATGCATCTTCCCACGATAAACAGCCCAATTCGTTCGTCCGACTCCGCGCCACGCAACGGTTGTAGCATCTAGCTTCCCTGCACCGTGTTCACAAGTTCCGAGAAGAATCGTTTTGTGCGATAGATTGGGTAACAAACCTAAATGCCCAATGCCATTTTGCAAAAATAGAAGTGGCGTGTTTTCAGGAATTTGCGCAAGCTTTTCGACCAATTCTTCTAATTGGTAGGATTTCACGGTTATGATAACAAAATCGATGGTTGTGAAATCAGCATGAGTGAGAGGTGTTGCGTGAGCTTTGTATTTTGTTCCTACTTTGCCAGCCATAACTGTTATCCCATTGTTTTCAATGTTGTCAGCTTGTTCGTTGGAGCGTGTGAATAGCGTCACGTCTGCTTGGAGCACCCCTGCGTATAGTAGGCCTAGAGATCCTGCGCCAATAATGCCGATTTGATATGTCATGTTATCCCTCCTTTTTTTGCACCTTGGTTTTTATTTTAGCAAAGGTAGTGAGATTTTGCATGGATTTAGTAGGTTTGGCGTCTTGGTGTATCGTTTCAATTTTGGCCTAGTAGTGGTTTTCAACTTAGCGTCCTAAAGCACTGGTGGATTACCTACTCACTGCGTTCGCATGCATATTGAGGCTCTTCTTGTTTTATGGACTTCTCGTTCATTTCTAAATTTTCCTAGTTTAGCGCATAAGAACCACTGAGGGATTACCTGCTCGCTTTGCTCGCATGCATATTGAGGCTCTTCTTGTTTTATGGACTTCTCGTTCATTTCTAAATTTTCCTAGTTTAGCGCATAAGAACCACTGAGGGATTACCTGCTCGCTTTGCTCGCATGCATATTGAGGCTCTAATTCAGCATAGTATGCTTCATAAGAGCCACAACAAACAAAAAACCCAGAAGATCCATGGCGTCTTCTGGGTTTTTTATTTGACAAGCGTACGTATCGCTTGCTTTGTTCACGCAAATTAGTTGCTTTCTACTACTTCTTTGCCGTTGTATTGACCACACTCAGGACAAATACGGTGAGAAAGTTTGTACTCGCCACAATTAGGGCACTCAACCATACCAGGCACTTGTAATTTGAAGTGCGTACGACGCTTGCGTTTTTTTGTTTTAGATGTTCTTCTAAAAGGTACTGCCATTTCCATACACCTCCTTCGCGACTTCCAGATATCTCCTTCATCGCAATCCATCTAAGAAAAATTTCTTTCTCTTAAAATATATTCCAGCTCTTAGAATTAGTTTTCTTCCTTATCAAAGAAATCGGCTAATCCTGCAAGACGAGGATCCACTCTTGTTTCTGCTTGCTTTGCTTGTTGTTCCAGCTCTTCTTCCGTTATAACATTCCAATCGTTTCCTTCTGATAACGCATTTTCTACATTATCACTATAAACTTGCATCGGAATCTCAAGTAAAAGTAATTCTTCAATTACTGGTAACGCATCAATTTTGTCGCCATCCATCAAATGATGTGTTTCGTCTAGCACCTTCTCCTCTTTGTCTACATACGTTTCAATAGATTCGATGTGGTACGTATAAATAACATCTTCAAATGTTCTGGCACATGGCAAGACAATTGTTCCCTCTAAAACAAGATTGATTGAAACCGAATCTTGGCGTACAGCCATGTTTCCCGAAACATTCACCAGACTCGCTGAACGAACATCGTGATTATGTTCTTTCAAATATTCCGTTACGTCAATTTCTTGTTCAATCGGTACTTTCTTACCACGGTATTTCTGTAGTTGAATTAATGACCATTTCATCGTTTATCACTCCAAGCGCAACAAAAAATATTATAGACTTTTCTAAGCCTTTTGTCAATCCCTATTTCCTAACCGAACCATGTTCCCCAGCCCTTTTTTGTGGTATTCTGGAAGTAATCAAAAGGCGAACCTGTAAAAAGCTCTTTTTAAGCCTAACACAATCGAAGCACCAAATCCAAGTAGATTGATTTACGATTACTTGGCACTTTCAAAACATGGAGTTGATAAAATGAAAGCAACTGGCATTATCGTAGAATATAATCCTTTTCACAATGGACATTTATTGCATTTACAAGAAGCACGAAAACGAACGCAGGCGGACGTTATTATCGCTGTCATGAGTGGCTCTTTTCTACAGCGCGGCGAACCAGCGCTTCTACCAAAATGGGAACGAGCGCAGATGGCAATCGATGCTGGTGTTGATCTCATTGTAGAACTCCCCTTTTCATTTGCCACACAACAAGCTGCTATTTTTGCCAATGGAGCGGTTGAAATATTAGATGCGCTAGGCATTCAATCCGTCTTTTTTGGTAGCGAGAATGGTGATGCACAAACCTTTAGTAAAGTAGCAAAATTAATAACGGAACAGAGCGTCCAGTTTAAAGCGATTATAAGGCGTTTTTTAGACAATAAAACGAATAGTTACGCAACAGCTTGGCATGCCGCTATAAACGAACTAGCGCCCGATTTGACGCTTGATTTAGCACAACCAAATAATATTTTAGGATTTCATTACACATTGGCTATTATTGAACAAAAAAAACAGATAGAAATCGCCACAATGCCTCGTCAAAGTGCAGCATATCATGAACAAACACCGACGCACCACTCGATTGCAAGCGCGACCTCCATCCGATCAATGTTACTGGCAAACGATTGGAAATCTGTTCGGCAATATGTTCCTGATACAACACTAACTATTTTGCAAAAATATCGTGAAACACACTCCTTTATAACTTGGCAGGATTTTTGGCCACTTCTTAAATATCAGCTTGTTATTACGCCTGCCAAACAGCTTCAACATATACGCGGCGTCTCAGAAGGAATCGAGAATCGGTTGCAACAAGCAGGACTTCACGCCACTAATTTTGACGAATTTTTAAAAAATGCCACAACAAAACGTTACAGTGACTCTCGCATTAAACGCACTTCTTTGCAGGTTTTAGCAAAACAGACATCCCCTACAGAAAACTATATACGACTATTAGGAATGTCTAAAGCAGGTCAGCAATACCTTCGCCAAATAAAAAAAGATATTACATTACCACTTATCAGCACTGCCTCAAAAGCAAATCCAGCATTGATTGATAACGACATTCGTGCAGCGAAATTATATTCTCTAGCACCAACGTTAGAAAATCAATTTTTGCGAGATTTTCATACACCGCCGTATAGAAAAAAGCCTTAATCAACGCGATTAAGGCTTCATTTGTTTTCTTTCAATGTTTTCAAGTAATCCAACGCGTCTTGGAACGTCTTGACAGGAACTACTTTCATCTTAGAATCGATCGCTTTCGCCGTTTTAATTGCATCTTCATAGTTACTAACAGCATTCGGTTGTGCTTTTTTCATCTCTGGTGTTATCGTATCGTCTGGTGCAAAGAAAATCTCGACATCATCACGATCTGCGGCTACAATCTTCTGAACAATACCACCGATTCGGCCGACATTGCCGTCAATATCAATCGTTCCTGTTCCTGCAATATTATGCCCTTTCGTCCAATCTGTTTTCCCAAAATGATTGTAGATTTCTAGCGTGAACATAAGTCCAGCAGATGGTCCACCAATTTTCTCAGAGTCAATTGTTATTTTCGGGTCCGTGACTAATTTTTGGTCATCCACCAGTGAAATCCCGATTCCAGGCGTTCCCTTTTGATCAATATCAATAAGTTCCACTGATGCTTTTTCAGATTTATCTTGGTGTTTATAGCTAACTTCGACCTTGTCCCCCACTTTTTTACTGCGTACATACTGGATAAATTCCGCACTCGATTCAAACGATTTCCCATCAATTGCTGTAATCAAATCGCCTGCTTCAAGCACCTTTGCTGCCGGTGCATCAGGCATCACGCTGAGCACATATACACCGCGATATTCAATTTTCACTGATTGTCCTGCCGCTTTATACGCAACTTGGATAGCATTATTTTTGGATTGATTCATAAGTGACAACTGACGCACATTATACTCTTCATCCGTTTCATTTTCCCCGCGCACATCTGATTCTTTCTCAATTTCCTGATACGGCAACACTTTTGCTGCTAAATACGAATAAATATTAGCTTGCCCCATTGCAATCGTTACTAACCGAAAAACACCTTCACTATTACTTGGATGTCCTTCAACCGTCACCAGCGTGCTAAGCTTATCTGCGCTTCCTGGTCGTGTCACATAATACGGTAGTGGTACAAAAAATGCCACAACCAAAGCCAAAACAACCAGACCAGCTAAAAGTTTTTTCCAATTCTTTTTAATCATCTTGTTTCTCCTGTACCTCTAATTTATTTAGCAACGCTTGATGCACAATCGGCGGCACCAATTCAGCAATATTGCCATTATACCGTGCAACTTCTTTCACAATACTTGAGCTCAAAAATGAATACTGCGAACTTGTCATAATAAAGAAGGTCTCAATATGGTCATCTAACACCCGGTTCATCGACGTAATTTGCATCTCGTATTCAAAGTCACTAACTGCTCGTAGTCCACGCACAATAACGCTGGCCTCTTTCTCTTTTGCATAGTCCACAAGCAAGCCTGAAGCACTTTCTATATGTACATTCGGCAAATGCTTCGTCACCTGCTCCATCAGAAAGATTCGTTCTGCTACATCGAACAATGACTTCTTTGACGAATTATTCAAAATAGCTACATACAGTACATCGAAAACCTTTGCCGCTCGTGTAATAATATCCAGATGACCGTTCGTAATTGGATCAAAACTGCCCGGGCACACCGCTACTTTACTCATTTTCTGCCACTTCCTTTTCATATTCGAAAATCGAGAGCACTGTAATACCGTAGCGCTCTTCCCGAATTTTTGTAAACTCAGCAACAACATCGGGTAACACAGCATCTGCATCGTGCTCACAAATCACAAGGGCGCCATCTGCCACCAACTTATGCTCAGACAACGACATCATTAATTGCTCCAACTGTTGTTTCTTATAAGGTGGGTCCAAAAATATCAAATCAAAAAACCATTCATTCTTAGCCAAAACTTTCAACGCACGTTTCGCTTCGTTTCTAAAAATATGCGCTTGCTTCTCCAAGTGACAGGCCGACACATTCAAATGCACCGTCTTAATAGCAGCCTGCGCCTGATCAATAAACACACACTCACTCGCTCCACGGCTAAGCGCTTCGATGCCAAGTCCACCACTACCTGCAAACAAATCTAAGACCTTTTCTCCATCAAAAAAAGGCCCAATAATCGAAAACAACGACTCTTTAATTTTGTCCGTCGTCGGTCTCGTATTCGTCCCCGGAACCGCCTTCAAATGATGACCTTTACGTTCTCCTGCAATAACCCTCATATGTACCTCCAAAAATAGAAAGCGACATAACTCAATCTCTAAAACCTGAGAAATCGAATCATGCCACTAAATTTAAATATCATCTAAACAATTCGAGCACTTTCGCCGATTTATCTTGTCTAAAATCTAGCTTAAATACTGATTTGCACATCATCCATACGGTCACGAAACTTCATATCTTTCTTTGATTCATATTCGGTGTTTAAAAACGGCCGATACGAAATTTCGATACGCTTCACATAATGGAAACGCGATAACTTAGCCGAAATTTCTTCCACATCTACCATATCGCAATATAACACCGCATACTTTAGTTTTCTAGAAACGTAATGCACATTTCCAAAACGCTTTAAAGAACGTACTTGCTTCAAATGATTCATCCAAATAATAATGGATTGACGTTCATTCTCCATTGCCTTCCCCCCTCTTTAAGCTGAGCAGCCACAACCGCCGCCTGATCCACACCCTCCTGTAGAACAAGAAGATTTCGTTTCAAAAAACGGATTTCCAGTTGGGACTTTAATATTTTCTGAGACAGCATCTGCCAAAATCAAACTTATTTCGTCAAGCAAGCTCTGTAAATCCATCTCCGCTTGCCGGAATGCCGCAACATGTTCATCCATATCGACATCACGTTTATACTGACGAGCCAAACGATTCACTTCTTTATAATCTGGATGATAGCGACCAAAACGTTGCACTTCATCGTATTGTTCCTTTATCTTTGCCAAGCGCTTAATACGCTGTTGTGTTGGTAAACTTGTCTCCATTTGGTGTGCACATTCACGATAACGATCTGCTTCTGCTGACACCAAAACCATCGATGCAAGGTCATCTGACATATCTAGCAATGCCAGAGTTTCCATTGTAGCAAGCATGTTGCCACCCTCTTTCCATCGTAAATCAATTACAAGCTTCATTATAACACGATTCGTCAGAAAACGCCTTACTTTTGCAAGAAGTTCTGCGTATAAAATTTCCGATAAGTTCCAGCTCCTATATCCGTAAAGCTGTTATCAAATAGATTTTTGCGGTGCCCTGCTGAATTCAACCAGCCCTCTACAGCTGCAGGCCCATCCAAATAATTAGAAGCAATATTTTCCGCCGCCTTCATGTAATCAATATTCGCTCGGTTCATTCGATCAGCAAGCGTCCCATATGTTGGCGAGTCATGATCGAAATATTTATTCTCATACATATCCACACTGTGGCCATATGCTACTTGCGCCACGTCTTCGTTCCAATTTAGTTTTCCTTTGCCGTACCGTTCACGGAAAATATTTGAAATATCAAAAACCTGCTGGTCAGAAGCTTTATCCACCTTATCCCATTGCGCATCCGTCACTGTATCCTTAAAAATATCGCCTTGATACGTCATCTCATACGGATGCATTTTTATGAGCGATAGCTTATTAAAATATCGAACACTGATTACCTTGGACTCAAACTTATCAAAATTAACCTGCGCATAAACACCATTCCCCAAACTTATAAGCGGTCGGATATTCAACTCATCCTCAGACAATTCAAATCGATAATAATTATCTTCATAATTAAATGTTATCTCTGACTGTAATTTCATATTCAAAAAAACTTTCTCCGTGGGCATATCAATCTCAAACGGCTTCAGTGGCAACTTGTCTCCTAGTGCATAAATCGTCTGCACCTTCTTATTCATCACGCCGACTTGCATATATTGACTATCCGTTTGATGAAAAATATAGTTCTGATAACTGTAAAGTGAAGTATCCACTCGTTTAGGATCTCCATATTCTTTAATAAGTAAATCCACATCTTTATTGATATAAGCCGCAAGACTCGCCTGCGTTTCTGCTTTTGGGCCACTCTCATTCGTTTTGTTCTTATCTACATTTCCTTGTTGCACTGCCTTATCATCGACAGAATTCACGTCTGTAGGCGTTTCAAAAAATAAATCCGTATAGTACCCCACAAAGAGGCACACTACTACTACACATATTGTTCTTAAAATAAATCGCATAAACTTCTGCACTCCTCCATGCTACTGCCTCTATTGTATCGGCTTTTCCTCAAAATTACTAGTAAGAAAATCTATATTTTTTCATAAATAAAGCCTGACTTTGCAGCCAGGCTTCTCTTTTTTATAAAAATACACCGATAACAACCATCGATACGAACAGAATTGTCATGTAATTAATCGAGTACACAAAGCTAATGCGCGCCCACTTCATGCTATCTTCCATTTTAAAACCGTATAGGCACAATGCCAACCAAATAACATTCAAAACAGTTGCTAAAATCACATAAACGATTCCTAACTCCCACATAAAGAATGGCAAAATAGTCAGTAATACGACCCAGAAAAGCGTACTCCATTTCGTCCGCTCAATCCCTTTAACAACTGGTAACATAGGAATTCCAGCAGCTGCATACTCCTCTTTCCGCTTAATCGCAATCGCATAAAAATGCGGAGGCTGCCAACAAAACATCACTAGGAATAGCATAATTGGCACGGCACTAAAAGTTGGCTCCACTGCAAACCATCCAATAAGTGGAGGCACAGCACCAGAAAAACTCCCGATTACCGTATTGCTAACTAGCTTCCGTTTCGCCCACATGGAATATACAACCACATACAAGAAAATACCAATTAACCCGATAACTCCCGCTTGCCATGTTGTCATAAACAGCAACGCTTCACCGATAACGCCAAGCAACGCGGCAACAAGAAGCGCACGTTTCCCAGAAATTTTGCCCGTCATTGTTGGACGGTTTTTCGTCCGTTCCATAATCCCATCGATATCGCGATCAATGACATTATTAAAAGCCCCAGACGCAGCAACAACCATTCCTGACCCCAAAATAGTAAAAATAAGAATATCGAGATTCTGTATGAAAGAAACCCCTGTTAACTGAAATGCCAGCCACATACCTGTAAAAGCCGTAATCGTGTTGGAATTAACAATCCCAATCTTAACCAATTCCGTAAAATCTTTTACAGTGAACTTCGTAGCAGCATCGATTTTTGCCGTCTTCTCCATTTGATTCACTTTTTTTCCCCCTTAACTTCTGTTGCGCTTTACACATTTTTCACATAGGTAATCCTAGTTACTTTGCTTGTTTGTTCACAATATCATTATGAACCTCATCCTAATCATTATCGGAAATAATCACCCTTTTTGTCAAGCCTTTGGACTTCATTTGAGCAAGAAGAACTGCATCTATATCTTTTGGTTCTCCTCAACATTTCACAAGCCGTGCTCTTTACTTACCATAAAAAACAAGTTAGAATGGAATAGTATATAGCGTGCAAGTAAGTTTTTGTATGCTCACTTTTGAATTAATACATATTGAGAGGGGAAACCATAAAAAATGAAAACTTTTCTAAAAGTCTGGTCCGTCCTAACAATTCTTTGCATGACTTTTGTTGTGTTTGGCGGTGCGTTAGTAACGAAGACCGGTTCGGCAGACGGTTGCGGGAACACTTGGCCACTCTGTAACGGGCAATTCGTTCGCCTGACTGACATCACACCCGAAAAAATCATCGAAGTTATGCATCGACTCACAACAGGGATTAGCTCAATTTTTGTCATTGTTCTTGCCATTTTAGCATGGATTTATATTAAAGATCGTCGTGAAACGAAACCACTAGCTATTATTGCTGTTGCTTTCCTAATTCTGCAAGCTTTCATGGGTGCCGCCGCCGTTATTTGGGGACAAAACCCCTACATCATGGCGTTACACTTTGGTATTTCAATCATCTGTTACGCTGCTATCGTCCTGCTTTGCTTGCTCATTTTTGAAGTAGATAACAAGTTCGATGCCCGCAATATGGTTATTGGTACAAAGCTGAAAGTAAATATATACCTGTTAACTATTTACACATACATCTCGGTCTATACGGGAGCGCTCGTTCGCCATGAAAAAGCAAGTCTCGCCGTTCCAGCTTGGCCATTTGAAAACGGGAAGTTTGTTATGCCGGATAGCGTACAAGATTACGTTCAATATTTGCATCGTCTAGCAGCCCTTATTCTTGTCGTTTGGATTCTCTACGTTACTTGGATTGTTTTCCGCGAATACAGTCATTATCGCGTTTTAAAATACGCGATGGTTCTGGAAATCATATTCGTCGTAGCCCAAGCATTCACTGGAATTATGTCTGTTGTAACAAATGTGAACCTCTATGTCGCGTTAGCACACAGCTTGATTATCACGATGATGTTCGCCCTAATGACTTATCTGTGCCTACTTGCAAGCCGCAGTAAACAAAATCGATTACGTATTAGGTAACATGAAAAACGAGGTCATGACAAAACTCATTTTCATGCACAATAAGCAAGATTCAATCCTTGTTTTCGAGTAGGATTGAATCTTGCTTGACACAAATCGAGCGAAAGCGTTTGTATTCAGAGGATTTGGTGGAAGCCTGAGAGCTGCGTGTACGACTGTACATGATGACTGAAAGCAGGGAGAGGGTATTTTCCTCGACCATGCAAGAAGTTAAGCGTAGCAGTATCGGAAGTCCGCCAAATCCCCTGAATGCGAGCGCTTGTCGCCGATTTATTTGGGTTATGCCCCAGACCCGTTTTATGGTAAAATGGGGGTAATATATCGTTCAGAAAGTAGGAAACCGGTTGAAAATCCCGCGCCGCACGCTTTATTATGAATTGTTCATGCTCTTTTTAGTCCTGCTCTCCGTCCTAACCATTCCAATACATACGCAAGCTGTTACCATTCTTAACACCATCATTTGGGTGGTTTTTACAGTCGATTATTTCGCGCGATTGATTCAAGCAGAGGATAAGAAAACATACATCAAGACACATTTCTTCCAACTCATTGCAATTATACCGCTGTACAATTTATTCCGTCTTGCTCGTCTCGTTAGCCTATTTCGCATACTCCAACTTACCGCTATCGGTAGACGCTATCTTGTTCCGCTGTATAGTTTCTTACGTACCAATGGTTTCAACAGGGTGATTAATACGTTTGTCATTCTCGTTATTGTGATCCCAATTCCCCTGATTTGGGCAGAACCGAGCATCAAAAATTATCCTGACGCCATTTGGTTCTCTATCGTTACTACAACAACAGTAGGTTATGGAGACATCGTTCCAGTAACAGGAGTCGGCCGTTTTCTGGCCATCCTGCTTATGCTATTTGGAATTGGCTTTATCGGAGCATTGACCTCCACCATTCGCAGTTTTATTACAAACAATCGAAAAAAGCTCAGTAGCTCCGAAAAAATCACAAAAATTACGCGAAGTATCGAACAAGTAGGAACTTTATCGGAAGCAGAAATCAACATAATCCAAACCTTTCTGAACAGCAAAAAAAACGAGGAAAAGGTTCCATAAAAAAAGTGTTTGCGCCTCATTCGAAAGATGAAACGCAAACACTTTTTTATGCAGATAAGTTAAACGACCAGCCAACACCATATTTATCTGTTAACTGACCAAATTTCTCAGACCAAAATGTTTTTTGAAGTGGCATAATCTTCGTTGCACCATCAGATAGAGCCTCGAAATAACGTGTTAATTTCTCCGCATCATTCGTATCCAAAACAAGTGTCACATTATTTCCAGGAATAAACTCCATAAAATCGGGCGTATCCGAGAACATAACCGTGTCGCCTTCAATTTGAATACTTGCATTCATTACTAATCCTTTTGTTTTCTCATCCATTTCAGGTCCATCTTCCTCATGAATTGAACCGTATGTCATTAAATCTGTACAAGTCGAGCCAAATATTTCCCCATAGAAATCTAACGCCTCACGTACCTGATCCTTCATATTAATATAAATACCCAATGTCATTTTTGTTCCTACTTTCTTTTTTAGTTTATAACGCTTTCATTCAAGGCAATTGTACCACGCCATTAAATAAAAGAGTACTCATTCATTTTTCGCTTATCGTTGCCAAGTTGATTAAACGCGTCTCCACATCGAAGCGATAGCGTTCTGCAAGAGCTTCTACTTCTAAAATACGAATCATTTCCTCTTGCGTCCCTAAGCCGTGAAGAATGTTTTCATGACAAAATGCCACCGTTACTAAATCATCCGGTCGTTCGATGCATTCAACCTGATCCCCAAGGCAAATTTCACCGACCTCAATCGTACGGCATAAATATCCAGTATAGCCAGTATTTCTAACCTCTTTGAATAATTCAGACAAATCATTTCGCTTCCCGATAGTAGCACATGGATTACGAGCTTCCGTCACTTGGATAATGGCCTGGCCGATTCTAAACACATCGCCAATGCACACATCTTTTTCTAACATTCCTGTTACTGTCAAGTTTTCACCAAACGCAGCCGGTGGTAGCTCGATTCCAAACTGCTCATTCCATCGTTCATAATGTTCAGCAGGATAAATACAAACCGTCCGATCTACTCCCCCATGATGTTTCAAGTCATATTGCCCATCATTTTCAAAGCCATACTGCGTTAACATTGCTTTTTCTACTGGTTGCTTTACAATCCCCGTCATCATCGACCTTTTACGACCAACTGCCATCTCTTTCGGCTTGCCAATTGCAAGTCCCACAATTTTCCCGTTCATGCATTCACCCCTCTGATGCTTTCAATTTAACAAAAAAACGCCGAACTTTCAAGCTCTGGCGTCCTTTTTTTATATTTTATTCATAGCAACCTTCACAATTCTGACAACTATCCAAATAAAGATAATAACATTCACAACCACAATAACAAATATCATGAACAAGGCGATGAATGTAGTTCCCGAGTCATCTCCCGTTGAAAAACCATATAATCCAATAATTATTAGGAATAAAACGTTCAGCACAGTGGGAACTAAATCCACCAATAAAACTGTTTTTGCATGTTTTTTTACATACTCTGATTTCACGAAAATCCATACTATTGCCGGGAAAATGATTGGCAAAAAGAAATGGCTAGCGTAGGAAAGTATCACTAAAATTTTATCATTTTTCAAACACATCAAGTCCTTTCATTATTTCCTGCGTTTCATGGCGAACGTCCAGATAGCTATAATAAGTGCCAAAACAGCTATACTTAGCGAAACCCATTGCATCACTGATGGGCTGTTATTATTCTCACTACCTTGGCTTTTTTCCGTCGTTGCTTTTTTCCCATGTGAATCAGTAGCGCTATCTGATACAGCCTTTGAAATTGTTGTCGTCGCATGTGGATAATCCGCGTCTTCGTTGCCAGTCCATTCTACTATCGATCCGTCTTGGTAGTATTGATATGCATTCCACTCTATCTCTCCAGCTTTTTCAGGGTTTTGTGCAACAAAGCTAAACCGTTGAAACTGGCCCTTCTGAATACCACCATTTGTCGCCGTCCAAGTCACTGTACTATCTGTTTTATTCACCACAACATTCCAACCAGGAACAGGCTCATAAGATTGAAAATCAACACCCGTGGGCACTTTTACAACAACCTTTACCGTTGCACTTTCTTTTTCCACTGGTACTTTCACCGTATAAGTCTCCCAAGCTCCCGTCGTCGATTCTGTAGGCGCAACTGTTACGTGCGCACTAGCCAGCACAGGCGAAACGGCCAATATCACTCCTGCTAGTAACAAAGACACCATTTTCTTCATTCTATTTCCCAACTCCTTCATTGTTTTAATTGCATTGTAAAGGCTTTATCAATCTCTGAAAAATCCTTCGTAAGCGCGTGAACCTTTATTTCCCAGCGCCCAGTCGCGTTCAAATACAAACCATTGGCTACATACTCATTTTGCTCATTTTTCAGCGCCTCAAATTCAGCCGCCTTTCCCCCACCAGATGGAGCTACCGTTAATGTTACCTTCTGAAAATCCGTCCGAACCTGGCCATCCTGATCCGTAAACACAACAAGAAAAGTATTATCTCCAACGACCGCTGGGGCAATTTTCAGAGAAACAAACCCTGATTCCGTCACAACTCTTTTCGAGAAAGATTCTGGTGGCGCTGGCGGCGGTGTCTGCACATTCGTCAAAAATGCCGCAACCCCAAGAATAATCAGACCAATTCCAAATTCGGCTACAATTGTTTTAGCCGATATCATTTTACCAGTTTGTCGCATGTACAAATAATGAATGAAGCCAAGTGCCCCCATCACTAGAAACAGCGCAATTTTCACCAAAATAAGCTTCCCATATAACGTCGTAAATAGTTTTGCCATCGAACCTAGATTCATTACACTCATGAGCAATCCGCTCACGATAATCAGTCCCACAAAACTCGCCGCCAATGGGCTAAACCGGTTCCAGACAGCCGCTACACCCGGTTGTTTTGACATAAGTATAAATAGTACCACGATGCCGCCAACCCAAGCCGAGGCACTCACAAGGTGTAAAAAATCCATTGGAATCGCAACTGCCTTATCAGGACTTCCCGCAGCATGCCCTTGTGATGCCTTCGCAAATAATAATACCATAAAAAAGACAAGCGGTACTAACCACAACCAGATTTTATCCATCCTATTTTTCCGGAAAATAAAAAGTAAACTAATCATCAAAATGAATAAACTCACCACTTGAATCAGCCATAGGTGACCAATTCCAGAAGTTCGAACCAACTGACCCATCGTTGCAAAATCCCAACCGCTCCCACCTGTATAAATATGCACTTGTAGTGGTAAAAATAATAACAGGCCCAAAACGAGTAATCCTAGTCCAACTCGCAATATACGAATCGTTCTTTGACGCAATACGGCGCTAATCTCCATTCTATTCAACGCCAAGAAAAATAATAAGATACCTGCTACTAAACTGAAGCCTATGTACAAAATAACTTTTACAATCGTGCTTGGCCATGACGATATTGTATTTGTAGTAACCTTTGTAAAGCTTTTATTCGTATCACCAACCTTAAATGAAATAACACCAGAAACAGGATGCCCATCAGCCGATACAACTCTCCATTCCGCACTATACACATCATCAGGTAAATTTTTTAACAAACCAATTTCAACCACATGGTCATTCTCCGGATTAAGAGATGCTGACCCTTTCTCGACACGCTTTCCTTCCGAATTTCTAACAATCACAGAAGGATATTCATTTTGAATCATCTCCGTAAATGTTAGCACCACTTTTTCCGGTGCCTTAGTAACCGTCGATTGATCCTCGGGCGTCGAACTTTGCAAATAAGCGTGCGCCTCAGCAACTGTAGTTGGCATTAAAAATAAACACATCGCAATAACCAAGCCAATGCACCAAAATCGCTTCATCCTTTCATACACCTTCCTTTCACCATCTATTCTCTACGATACCATGCGATTCACCTTTACGACATTAATTTGCTTCATAAAAAATGGAGAGCCTCATCTGAGACTCCCACTAAACTTCTCCACTCCAAAATTCGTGTGTACGCGGCACGAATTTAGATTTATTGAAGTTACCTATTTAATTAGATGGATCGGCAACAATATTCCAATTAAGGGATGCTTTATATTCTCCTGCCCTTGCATCAATTGGAATCACTAGCGCAACACCTTCTGTCCCGCCAAGCAAAATAGAGTTTGAACCCATGCCACCTTCTTCATCAGCCTTTGCAATATCAATTTCATCTCCATCACCATGAAGACTTCCACCAGCTGTTTTAATTTTCTCGTCTGCTCCATTATATACAGGCTTAAACTGTAATTCAGCACCTTCTACTAACTCGCCAGTTTGCGATACTTTAAGTGTCCAGCCTTCACCAGTTCCACGTAAATCAGCTACGTTAATAAAAGCGGGTATCTCAGTATCACCAATAGCATCCGCTTTCGAAAAAATCTTCTCTTCCCTACCTGTTAGCGTATGATTATCAAACTTCAAGTCCGATACATAGTTGATACGTAGCGGGCCTTCAATCGGATTTGTGGGTACCTCCGGAATCTCTGGCAATTCCGGATCAACCGGATTAACAATTGGCGGATCTACAATTCCAGTCCCAGGCAATACATTCACCGTAGCCTCACTTGTTGCATTGTCTGCTCCGTCAAATTCTGCGGCACCAACACCCGCCGTGTACGCGCTAATCGTAACTCCAAAAGTCGCTAACCCAACCATCATCTTGTTTTGCTTCATTATCTAATTAACCTCTTTCATTCTTTTATTTCCTATTTTCACCAAAGATATAAAACTGAATAAAATTAATATTCCGCCTATAATATATGAAAAAACAGAATTATTTGTATCTCCAGTTACAGGTAGTCGTATATCGTTCCTTGGAATTTCTCTTGGCTTCTTTATCTCTTGTTTTGGCTGTTCCAAAATACGTATATTAACATCCGATTTACCTGCGCTTGCTTCTACATATTGATGACCTAAAATTCCGAGTGAAACCATAATCACAAACAGCATACCTATGCAAATACTCGAAATTCTTCGTCTAATCAAAAGCTCACCTCCCTTCCTGCTAATTGTTCAGCAATATAAGAGCCCTGTTCCGTAAATCCTTTAAAAACCACATACTCATCGTGAAACTCCGCCTCAATTAAACCGATAAAATCTAAACAAACCATCTGATCATACACCTCGCCTCTGAATGTCTGCTCTTGCTTATCATGTAAAAATAAGAATCCATTCATCGTTGCACCTACTCCGGTCTCAAATATAGTCCAACATCCCATTCATCAATGTTCCTGACCTTCACCGCATCAAAATGCTGAAACTTCTTTTCTAAAATTTGTCGCGGGTTCAAATCTCCATGATCGTGCACAGCAATCCAACGATTATGACACTGATTCCGCCAATCTGTAAATTCTACCTGAAAAATAGCAATATCATCAAAATGGTTGTCAACTCTCATTTTCTTCACTCCTCGATTTTATTTCTAACTTTTTCTTCGTCACGCGTTGTCTCCAAAACATGAAAATGACAAGTCCTAATAAAATGACAATCGCTACAATAAAGCCCACCGTTGACCAGCCGCCCTTGTCTAAATCCAAAGCCGTATCATTTAAGTCATTTGCCGTTTCCTTATCTATTTTAAAATCCCGTTCCCAAGACCACGTATCTTTTCCAGACGTAGCTGTCATTTTCAAGGTATAATTGCCAGGCTTTAACGGCTGATTTCGTGTGTGGATCGCATAGTCAAAATTCGAGTTGGGGGCCATTCTCAGTTTTTCTGACTTCTGCTCAAATAATATTTTACTACCATTTTCGCGGTAAACCTCGGATTTAATCGCTAAATCTCGCAAAATCATCGCCTGATCATTTTGCAAATTTGCCATAATTTTATTGCGATAATTTTGTTGACCTGCCTTGATTTCACCTAAGTTTAAATTCGATTTGACCAGCGTATCGTTTTGCGAAAGCACAGCTCCAATCGTATATGAAAAGCGATTCTGCAATTTTCCAGTAGCATTAGCATTTTCCTCTGACTCCTTTTCCGAAAAAACGAGTCCACCTAAAATCACGCCATCCATTTTTTCATTCGGCATTTTCACATTTATTTTAGCCAAGGCTTTCGATTTTGCCTTCACCGTTATTTCCTTCGTCAAAACTTCTGAAATCCTCCCAAAACCATGTTGCAATGATTTATCAGCTGGCTTATCCGTAGCATTATAATCTACAATACCGTTGCCGTTCGTGAAGGCCGAATTCGCTGCCACTACAATCGTTATATCCTTTCCCGTCGCATTATGAAGCGCCACTTCCAACACTTGTTGCTGGCCTTGCTTCATTTTCAAATCAAAATAACTCGTCGCCTTACCCTGCTGATTTTTTGGTAAAACTGCCTTTACAGAAAAAGCTGGCTCCTCAGCCAAAGCCGGAATCTTCATCACGTTAATACCTATAATACATAATAATACTATTACCAATTTTTTCATTTATATTCCTCCATCATTTTATCCTGTTATCAAATTCTCGCTGTAGGCATCGTATGTCATATGCATAATATCAGAAGGCATATCCACAATCAGCTTATTAATGAATTCAAGCTCCCGAACTGTTGGAAATGGGGAAATGCGTAATGATAGACAATTATTCAGATTTTCCTCAATATCATAATTATGCAAAAATATATCCACACCTCGCTCCTGAATCGCCTCTTCCGTAATCTCTTCATTAAAAAGAAAATCATACTTCACACCGTGCGGTATATGCTGCCTCACTCGCGTCATTAAGTAGTTCATATAGGTTGACTCTCCCGAAAATGAAAACAAAATCTTCTTATTTCGATAATTCTCTTCCCCACGATACGCACAAGTTAACATTGTTAGACTCACCGCCACATCTTCCCGATACGCAATTGGCAAGCCCTTCACATGTTTATTTTGCGTCAGTTGATTTAGCCAATAGCGATACGTATATGGATATTCTGATTTCGTATACACATTTAGCTCATACGAATTTTTTTGAAAAACAGCTGTTATTTGCGTTAAAAGAGCAAGGTTTTCTGTAAAAGCGATAAAGCTCGTATGTGCATGTTCCAATTTTCGATCTGGTATGCCTAAATGCTTCAAGTGTTTTCCGTCAAACAAGTCCTCATATATTTTCACACAAGAATTCTCCCGACGCATCCGAAAATGTTTGCCATCATTCAATTTATAAACAACGCTATCCAAACAAATAATGTATGCATACACCATTTCATCATCTGGAATATTGCCAAATTCAAAATTCGTCATCAATTCACTCTCATACAGCTGCTGAAAAACCTGAAAGCTCTTTTTATTTAAAACTTCCTCTTTTAACTTTGCATTTAGCTTAATATAATTCCTGTTTTCTATTCGCTGTGTAATAACTCCCAACCAAGAAACAACACGGTGATAATCCAAGTGCAAAACTCGATTTAGGCGATCTTCCGCTTTTTCTAACATCTTCTTATAAAATACCGAAATTGCCTTCTTATCCTCAGCTCTTGCTGACATCACATCGGTTTGTTTCCGCTGATTCAAATAATTAAAATAAAAACAACGAATATCGCTTTCCTTCCCGCCAAGCTGAAGCGGGGCCGTCTCCAAATGTAACTTGTACGGCTTAATAATATTCACAAGTGTATTCGTATATCGGCGTAAAGTCATTTCAGAAATCCACAACTTCTCACTCCACTGCGCCACTGAAAAATGCTCTCCACGAAACATCGCATCCAAAATTTGAAACAACGGACTGTTGCCGATAAAACTTTGGATAAAGTCGCTGATAGAGAAAGTCGCCTTCCATTCTAATAAAATACTCTTATTACCAATATTGGCAAGCCACACACCGTCTGGGAATACATCTTCTAGAATTTCTAAGTCTTTCTTCAATGTTTTTATACTGACATTAACAACATCTGCTAGTTCCTCGATTGTGCTTGGATGGCGAGACTTTACAAGATAGTCTAACAAAATAACTAATCGCTTATTCTTTTTATCTGTCAGCAAATCTAAATATAATTTGTTCATTTTTTTCTCCTCCTCGCAAGAACCTTATTATTTCATTTTTTAGGTATGTTTTTCAATAACTTTTTTTTCTTCATTTTGGAATAAAGCTATGCTTGTGCTCATCATCACTTACCATCATTTGTTCTTTATACCATAAAACTGGACAAAATAAAACTGGAACAGCGAGGACATACATGCATATCCTAACCATTCCAGTCTTTTATTGTTTCACTCGCGCTACAAATTGAAAACGATTTCCAACATATTGCGAACGTGTAAATTCAAACGGACTACCGTCTTGTAAAAAGGTAATTTGACGTAATTTCATCACCGGTGAGCCAAGCTTTACATCCAAATATGGCGCCACTTTTTCAGAGACAAGACCAGCTTCCATAATTTGTTCTGCCTCTCCGATATTCTGACCCAATTTTGATAAAATGGCCTCATAAAGCGAATCCATAATATCCTCTTTGTTCAGTAAAGAAGCAATGTTTTCAGGCACAACAACGACTTCAAACAAAATCGGTATTTTATCGCCGTAACGTATTCGCTCAATCCGCATCACATTACTATTCTCGGACAACTGCAACGCCTCACGTTCTTGTGTACTGGCAGGCCTAATACCATAAGACACAATCCGCGACGATGGCGTCTTCCCCTCATGAATCATCAAATTCGTGAAACTCGTAACCGCTTCTAAATGCTCTGTCATTTTTTTCTCGGCAATGTATGTCCCAGCTCCCACACGGCGCTGCAAAATTGTATCATCTACAAGCCCTTGAATCGCTTGGCGCACTGTCATTCGGCTTACATGAAACATCTCGGCTAACTGTCGCTCAGCTGGAATTGCCTTACCTACTTGCCACGTACCATCTTCAATTTTCTGCTTAATTTCACCCTGGATTTGAATATAAATCGGTATCCCAGAAGACTTATCTATCATTTTATTTACACCTTCTTTTTTGTAGAAGTGAAGTATAACATAAAACCCCAAGCTACGCCATTCTGTGAACGATTTAGCTTGGGGTCATCATTACTTTATAGAAGAGATGCCGCTGCTTTATCGACTACAATCGTCACATCTGGATGGTTTTGCAAAACAGATGCCGGAATGCTTTCATCAACTTTACCTTCTACTGTATCTTTAATCGCCTGCGCCTTATTTTCTCCAAACGCTAGCAAAATAATTTTCTTAGCACCCATAATCGACTTAATTCCCATCGAATACGCATGTGTTGGCACATCCTCTTCACGCTCAAAATAGATTTTGTTCGATTCACGCGTTGACTCTGTTAACAAAACTTTATGTGTTGGCGTTTCAAAAGGCGTACCCGGCTCATTAAAGCCAATATGTGCGTTCGTACCAATTCCTAAAACTTGAATATCAATTGGATGATCCGCTAAAACCTGCTCATAACGCGCACATTCCGCATCTGCATCCGATGCCAAACCGTCTGGTAAATAACTTTCTTTAAACGGTTTTTTCGAGAACAAAACATCATTCATATAAAAATGGTAACTATTTGGATCTTCTGCTGAAAGACCAACGTACTCATCCAAATTAATAGAAACTAATGTCGACGTATCAACATCACTATTCACAAACTCTTTATATAAATCTGTCGGTGTATTTCCAGTTGCAAGGCCTAATGTTTTTGCCTCACCAGCTTTAATTGCTTTTTCGATTAGTGCAAATGCTTCTTTTGATGCCTCTGCTTTCGTATCTTTTACAATAATATTCATGATTTATTTCCTCCTATTATTTACTATGCTTTTTCCCGAATGAATAGGTAGCCTGTATTTCGAGCGCATCATTCAATAGATTAAAATCAGCATCTTTACCTACCGTAATGCCACCTTTTGAATCTAATTTAAACTCTTCGGCTTGGTTAACCGAGGACATCAATACTGCATCCTCAATCGAGCAGCCAGTGAACTTCACCATATTGCGGAAAGCATCATCATATGTTAGTACACTTCCTGCAAGTGTTCCATCTTCTAAACGAGCTTGACCGTCCTTCACAAATACTTTTTGACCACCTAATTCATAGTCACCATCTGGCATTCCTTTTGCTCGCATCGCATCTGTAATGATACTAATACGTTTCGGTCCTTTTACATTATAAGCCAACTTAATCATGTCCGGATGTACATGAATACCATCAACAATTAATTCTGCATGGATGCTAGGCTCTAACATAACGTGTCCGACAACGCCTGG
Organism: Listeria rocourtiae subsp. hofi; assembly: GCF_963575615.1. Lineage (NCBI taxonomy): Bacteria > Bacillati > Bacillota > Bacilli > Caryophanales > Listeriaceae > Paenilisteria > Paenilisteria rocourtiae. The sequence continues at coordinate 223,242 of NZ_CAUYTL010000001.1, forward strand.
CTCACGGTGATGTAGTGGACGACAAGCATTATACATATGAGTCGCGTGGCTCGCCTTACTATGCACCAACTCTGCACGAACAGCATTGGAATGTCCAACAGACGGGATAACCCCAAGCTCTATACATAAATTCTCAAAAGCAGGTGATGTGCTATGCTCAGGGGCATACGTCACTAACTTAATGCGTTCCCCACTTACCTTAAACCATTTTTTAAAAAGTTCTAAGTCAGGCGCTGTAATGTATTCTTCCGGTTGTGCTCCTTTAAATACTGGCGACACAAAAGGACCTTCCAAATGAATCCCGCCGATTAAAGGCTCGTCTTTTGCTACCTCATCAATAACTTTTAACGCATTCTCAATATTTTCACTGGACTGCGTCATTGTTGTTGGAAAATAGGTTGTTATTCCTTCATTTAGCATTCCTTGTACTTGTTTTTTTAATTTCACAGGATCCGCATCCATCGCATCGAAACCAAAGCCTCCATGTGAATGAACATCGATAAATCCTGGTACTAATTTCTGACCTTTGGCGTCCACTATTTCTTCGCCTACTACTTCTTGATAGCTTGTCATCGGACCAACTTCACGCACAGTGTCGTCGAATCTCACAAAACCATCCTCGATAACAGAATCGCCTGTGTACACCACTGCATTCTTGATTACTTTTGAAGTCATTAAAAATCATCCCTTCCATAAATGGTCTATACCAATTATTATACAACTTATTAAAAAAAATGCAACCACTTTACGTACTCTATTTACCCTTGATTCTAATAAGTAAGCGCGCTTAACTAGTGAAAATAAAAGCGAATACTGCTAATCCTCACAAAAAAATACAGTGCCCCTCTATACTGAGAAGCTACTGTATCTTCATAATTATCTATTCTTGATCTTTTTTATTATCTTCATCTTTCTTTTCAAGTTCAGGAATTAAAACTTCTTTTTCTTCCTTTGTTTGTTTCTTGGCGTCACGCTCTAAGTCTTCTAACATTTCTTCCATAGAAGCCTTGTCTTTTTTCTTGAAATTTTGTTTTTCACGTTCGATAATTTCATCTACCATTTGTGTGAAGTCTTGAGTCTTACCTTTGATTGCCTCTTTACCCTTTGCGGTTTTCTTCTCTAATTCTGCCATTAATTCATCAAATGTTTGAGAAAGCTCGCTTGTCATATCCGCTTGCTTCTTAGCTGTGTCAGCAAGATCGCGCTGTTTTTGTGCTTCATGATAATCTGTCACACTACCCCAGCTCATATCATGAATTACTTTATCCATTTTTTCAGCTGTTTCGGCTGCATTTTTTTCGGCCGTTTCTGCCAAATGTTGTGTTTTTAGATTTTTCCATTTCAAACGCATCTCGTGCATCCGCAATTCTAGTTTGTCTAATTGTTCTGTTGCTGTATCATAATGCGCTTGCGTTGTTGCTAACTGTTCTTTGTATTGTGCTACTTCTTCTTTTGCAAAGTTGGCTAGTTTTGTTTCACCGGCTTCTTCAGCGATTTCAGCTTGATACTCACGTTTTTCGATATATTTCTCAATTTCCGTGCATTCTTTATAGAATAGTGATTTCAGCTCGCGTTGTTTATCAACAGCACGTTCAATATCTTTCATCTCTTTTTTCGTTTGATCCATGTAATACGATACGGAATTACGTTTCTTTTCTTCTCGTTTTTCTTTCATTGCATCCCAATCATTGTTCAGTGCTTGTTTAAATTTATTGAAAAAGTTTGTCATTGTTTTTTCCTCCAATTGTTTAATATCTATTAATAATCAAATGTATTCGTTTTTGTAGTATTACGCTTGTTCTTCGTTAAAAAATAAATCAATGCTACAACAATCGCAACTGTTAAAACGCCGTGCAGGTTAGATAAAATGATCAATCCGCCAACACCAATAAGTACACCATACAGAATCTTTTCGCCTGTACTATTTGCTATCATCAATTGTCTTAGAGCCCAATAACCAAGTGCAGCTCCGAGCGCCGCCATAATCGCTGGCCAAAGGAAAACTATGATTGCAATAATAAGTGCTACAGCTAGTACTCCTACTATAATTCCTCTCATGATTATGTCCTCCTTGCTTTACTATACAACTATCATAAAATAGATTCCTCATTTCAGTAAGCTACTAGGGTTGGAACTTTAACTACAACCAGAGTCCTACAAATCTATCTTCCAAGCAAACACTATGTATACGCTATCTCACTTCTACTATATCAAATCCTACTACAACTTACTAGCCGTTATTGCAAAACCATTTCCAATTTAAGTCTATTTTGATTTATTCGATACAATTTCTATCGATTCTGATTTTTATTTTTTCTTTACAAAGGTTATACTCAAAATGGGGGGTGATAAATCAACGAACTTATTGATTCTCTAAGCATTGGGGGTGATTGTTAGTTTTATTACAGCAAGGTCTTTTTCAACGCATAGATACAAGGGACACCGTACTAGTGGGATGAACAGAAATAGAGGTGAAGGGGAAATGAAAAGAGATATAAATAAGCATCTGACTACCATTTTGAAGCATCTAGATGACGGTGGTCTGTCATTAACAAACTTCAACAAAGCAAGTTCACAAATAGAGAGAAAAACAAACCTGAGTAAAGATATAATTTTAGTTGTCCTCTATACGTTGGAAAGTTATGGGTATGTGTTTCGAGTGTATCATTTAGATGACATAACCTATCAAATTACGCCAAAAGGGAAGAGGCTCATAGAAAAAAATTAGTTATTCTGAGATGAAAAAGCCTACCGCCGAGTGGAGATGCTCAGGCGGTAGGTAGTAATCCCACTATTTTTTTAATGCTTGCCTTCTATTTTCATATGTTATGCTTGTCATCGCGCCCTCTGAAATCATATTGTTTTCTTCCAAATCAAGCGTTTCTTTTTCCGCTTCAAAAGACTCTACTTTTTTCTGATGTAACAAAATATATGTGATAATCCCGCTAATTACACCAATCGTTGTTCCCATTAACACCCAACATCTCTTGTCGCTCACTGTATCCCTCACCTTTCTAAGCGCTATTCTTCTTCCTTTTCCCACTATATATGAAAATAAACCGTGTCCCACTAAAAGGCACGGTCTAATCTTATTTCTAAGCGATGAATGGATCTTTCGGCTTGCGGACGAAACTTAAAATTGCTGCAATAACGAGAAGTAACCCTGGTATAAAGCCTGCAACGACAAAGCCACCAATTGTTACGATAATTCCTCCAATTAAGAACATGAAGCCGGCAAGAACAGGCTTTTTATTTCCCGTAATGCCAATTAAACCGATAACTAGTATAACGATAAAAACAAGCGTTGCGATTAAAGCTAGAATGGCATATGTATGTACCATATCTAATATTTGATTTGCGCTTGGCACATCCGCCACTGCAAGTCCTGCTTCCTCCACGCTTTGATAGTAATTTCTTGTGAAAGCATCTATTCCATCTGTAGTATTGGCTGCACTATCTAAAATAAAGCCTATCGCTGTGAAACCAACTAAAGTTACTAGTCCGAAAAGCATACCAATAACAGCTAAAACAACCTCTGCTGTACGTTTAATCATATTATTCAATTCCCTCATTTCCTACACATTTGTTTTTAGTATACTATAAAACAAGGCAACTGTAAAAATAAAGATGTAAGTTTTGCGGTATAGCAGATGCGTTTTTTCGAAAAAACTTGTATACTTTATAAAGATATTGTTATTTTAGAAAAGAGGATTTGCTCTATGTGGAAAAAAAGTTTATGGATGGGACTACTATCAGCGATTTTCGTTGTAGCTGCGATACTGTTATTGATTCAATTGAATGGGGCGCATCGCGAGGTGAGTCAAAGCGCAACACCTACCATATTTATTCATGGTTATCGCGGAACAGATAGGTCGCTTCATGGTATGATTCGCCGTTTTGATCAACAATACGACTGGGCAACGGATGCTTTAACTGTTAAGGTTAGTCCAACTGGTGATATTTCTGTGAAAGGCTCATATGACGAGAAACGAGCTGATAATCCACTGATTAATGTTGTTTTTGCTGATAACCGCGCTACTGTGACACAGCAATCTTTATGGACAAAAAAAGTGATGCGTTATTTGCAAGACCATTATAATGTGACAAAATTTAATGCGGTGGGGCATTCGATGGGTGGCGGTGCTTGGGTTTCTTATCTAGCTTCCTATGCCAATAAACCAGACTATCCAGAGGTGCAGAAGATTGTCTTTTTAGCGGTTCCTTTTTATCCGGAAGAGTACGTGAATGGTGATCAAGAAGTTGATTTGATTAATGCAAATGCTATCCATACTAAATTCGCGAAACAAATGGAACAGAGGTTAAAGAGTACAACAGAAATTATGATTATTGGTGGGAATTTGGAAGATGGCTCAAATAGCGATGGCGAAGTTAAGATTGATAGTGTCATGTACGGCAAAGAGTTATTTAAGAACCAATATGTTGAAGCTCATACGCTGACAGGGCCCACCGCAAAACATAGTAATATGCATGAATTACCCGTAGTTGATCAATATGTTGCAAAATTTTTATGGGGTTTTAAGGAGTCGACAATATGAAAAGAATTTTAATAGCCTTTAGTATCTTAGCAGTCTTCGCGATTGGTTTTGGCTTTATTTTTGCCACGCATGATGCGACGGAAAAAGAAACTACTACAACGAGTGAGATTAAGAAAACAACAACGGAAGGTACAGCTACCAAAGTGAAGAGTATTGATACACCAACGCTATTTTTGCATGGTTATGCTGGAACGAAAAATTCGCTTGGTCATATGATGGATCGTCTTTCTAGAAACGGCGATGCTACTCGGTCCCTTGTTCTATCAGTCTCTCCAGAAGGAAATGTGAAAGCTTCTGGGGATTGGGATAAATTCGCCACGAAACCGCTAATTCAAATCCTTTTTGAAGATAATAAAAGTTCATTGACCAATCAAACGATTTGGTTGCAAAATGTAATGCGTACACTTAAAAGTGAGTATCATATTCCTACGGTGAACGTTGTTGGGCATTCCATGGGTGGTGTCGACTGGGCGAGCTATTTAGAAGAAGCTAGCGATAAAACTGATTTTCCAACTGTGACAAAATTAGTTACAATCGGCGCTCCTTTTAACGGCTTGACTATTGGTGAAGATGGTACAACAGCTTACGATTTGACTGAAAATGGGCCTAAAACGAACACCGAACGCTATCAGAATTTTATTACAAACAAAAAAGCCATCCCTGCCACCCTACAAGTTCTAAATATTGCTGGGGATGTTGAAGATGGTACAAAAAGTGATACGAGTGTTTCCCTAGCGAGCGCTTTGTCTGGAAAATTTATTTTTGATCAAGTTGCTAGCTATAAAGAAATGGTTTTTACGGGAGCAAAGGCACAGCATAGCAAGCTCCACGAAAATAAAGATGTCGATGCTGCTGTAAAAGAATTTCTTTGGTCATAAAAATAGGCGCCCTATCCATTAACAGGATGAGGCGCCTATTTTTATTTTGTTTTTTTCTTAAAGCCCCAGAAACTTCGGCTTTTTATTTCGGCCTGATCTCCTTTTACGCCTAATACATCGAATAGGAATACAACAATTGGAATACCAACGATTAAGCCCCAGACACCAAAGAAATGCTCAGAAAAAATCAGGATGATAAACGTATAGAAAACTGGTAAATCCGTTTTTGATGACATCAGCTTCGGGTTTAAGATATAGGTTTCAATCGAATGCACGATGACGATAGTGATTAATATGATAAATACATCGGTAATACCACCTACAGAATACGCAATAATTGAAAGCGGGATACATGAAATAATCACGCCTGCGACAGGGATAAGTCCGAGCAAGAATACCATAATGGACAAAGTTAATACTTGCGGGAATCCCATCGCAATTAAAGCAATCGTTGTAAGTACAGTATTTACGATTGCAATCAAGAACTGAGCTTCTAAAACAACACCGAATGTCCCAACAAATTTCTTACCAAAATAAGCAATTTCGCGAAATACTGCTCCCAACTTACTCGTTAAGAACTTGCTAGAAAAATGAACGACGCGCTCTTGTTCTAGAGAAAAGAACAAGCTCAGTATTAGCGACATAAAGAAAGCAATACCTATGCTTCCAATTCCACTTAACGATCCAATGACGAATTTCAGACCTGAATTAATGTATGCTTTGACGTTTGAATCATTAAATAGGTGCATAACATACTTGATGAAATCATTGTTTCCTGGGTTATTGTAGAATTTCATCACACCGTTGAAGGTAGATACAATTTGCTGAATGATAATCGGCAAATAGTGAGTAAATGCGATATACAAGAAAATGACAATCAATATGTACAGCACAATAACAATGAATTTCCTAGGAATTCGCACCCAGCGTAAAATCACTTTTTCGAGGCGCGTAATTAAAAAGGTGAAAATAAAAGTCAGTAAAATCAAGTTTATCATGCTTCTCACTAAATAGAGCACAAAAATGAGGAGCGCAAAAATAAGAACTCGTTGTAATCCTGTGTTTAATTTAAATTTCTCCCATAGTTCTTCCATCGAACTCACTCCAATCGTTTCTTATTCTTAATTCTAGCATATTTTTAAATGTTACGAAAAATTTAATCATACTTTCTATAAAAAAATCGAAAAAAACTGCTTTGAGGGTTTACTTTTGTCTAAAAAAGTTGTAATATACCCTATGAACCAATCATCCTACCTTTGAAGGAGTGTGTTATTGATGATACAAAAATTACAAAAGAAATCATTAGTAGAACAAGTTGCTAACCAGATTCAAGAGATGATTCAAGAAGGCGTTTGGCAAATTGGTGGTCGCTTACCTAATGAGGCAGATTTAATGGAGCAGTTTGGCGTCAGTCGAAATACGTTACGAGAAGCAATTCGCGCTCTAGTACATGTCGGGTTACTCGAAGTAAAGCAAGGTGACGGAACATTCGTAATAGCTACGAGTGAACTGAATGCGGTGTTACAGAATAGAATTCAAAAAGCAACCGTACTTGAAATCTTAGAAATGCGACATGCACTCGATCGTGAGGCAGTTTCTCTTGCTTGTTTAAGAAGAACAGAGAATGACTTGAAGCGAATGGTAGAATATCGTAATCAGTGCTTGCAATTCACAGCGGAGAATAATTTGGAGAAGTTTGTGGAAGCAGATTGGCAACTACATCAGGCAATTGCAGCTGCTTCTTACAACCCACTTTTGATTGATATGTATGCGCATTTGTTTGAAGAAATTCAGATGTCAATTACGAGTACTACGGAGATGAATGATGCGAATGGGGCTGGCCATAAAGATTTGATTCTAGCCATTCAAAATCAGGATGCAGCCTCTGCTGTTCATTGTGTAGATATGTATATTTCGCACTTTAAACAGATTATTCTTCCAAAGAATGGAGAGTGAAATAATGGACAAAGAAAAAAAACTAGCTAGGAATCGAATCGTATTAGTCATTGGTATTTTACTAGTGGCTGCCAACTTGCGAGCTCCGATTACAGCTCTCAGCCCATTGTTTAACTATGTTCGTGTGGATTTATCTCTATCTAACACGATGACTGGGTTTTTAACGACATTACCACTTCTCGCGTTTGCTGTGCTATCTCCTTTTGTATCTAAACTGGCGTACCGATGGGGTATGGAGCTTATTGTCTTTTTCGCAGCGTGTTTGATGGTTATTGGTAGTATCATTCGCCCTTTCGGAGGAATTCCATTACTTTTATTCGGAACGCTTTTAATCGGACTTGCTATTGCAGTCGGAAATGTATTATTACCTAGTCTAATCAAAAAAGAATTCCCATTTAAAATGGGATTGATGACTGGGATGTATTCGATTTCGATGAATGTATGTGCTATGCTAGCTTCTGGTTTGAGTGTGCCAATTGCCGTCAAATCAGGTTTTGGTTGGCAAGGCGCACTTCTCGTTTGGTCCGCATTTGCTATTATTGCTCTTCTTTTTTGGCTACCGCAACTGAAATATAATCAGAAAACCTTTCCAAATTCTGTTTCACAACAACCTAAGCAGAATATATGGACCTCTCCACTAGCTTGGAAAATCACACTATTTATGGGCATGCAGTCAACTCTATTCTATGTTATGGTAGCTTGGTTACCGACGCTATTGATTAGCCAAGGTATGGACAGTACACAGGCTGGCTTTATGTTATCATTGTTCCAGCTTGGTATTATTCCGTTCACTTTCATCGTACCAATAATTGCCAGCAAAATGAAAACGCAACGGCCTATCGTTACTATTTTGACGGTGTTACTACTTTCCGGGACGGCTGGGCTATTATTCGGATCAGGTCATGTTTGGCTTATCGGCACATCCGTATTCATGATGGGAGTTGCCTCCGGAACAGCATTTAGCGTTTGTATGATGTTCTTTAGTTTACGCACATCCACCGCAACTGAAGCTGCCGATTTATCTGGTATGGCACAATCCATTGGCTACTTACTTGCCGCAACTGGTCCAACACTGTTTGGTGCAATCCATGATATGACGGCTAGTTATACAATTCCTCTTGTCATTATAGTCGTAGCTGCAATATTATTATTTATTACAGGAATGGATGCTGGCCGTGACAAAAAAGTATTTGGACACAGGAAATAAAAAGGCAATTTCAGCGTAAAAGCTAAAACTGCCTCCTTCTTTATTTTTGGATGTATGCCCATCTGAAGCTATAAGGTGCTCCAAAAAGATGCTTCACTACGCCTTTTACATACGGTTTTTCAAGAACTGCTGTGGCGTTTTGGTAAAGTGGTGCAATGGCTGCATCGTCATCTAATAGAACTTTTTCTGTTTGAAGCATTGCTTGCCAACGAGCTTCTGGATCTGTTGCGAGCGTTGTACTAATATCCGTTGTTAGTTTGTCGTAAGTCGGGCTAGAATAGCTCATGTTGTTATAATTGTTGTCTGTCTGCCAACTTGCGATGTAGGTCATTGGATCTTTGTATGCAGGTGCCCAGCGTGAAAGTTGGACGGTGTAATCTTGTTCTTTATCAAGTGCTAGCCTGTTTTTATAAGGTACAGTTTTAAGATTGATTTTTAGACCAGGAAGATTTGTTTCTAGTTCGCTTTGGATGAATTCTAATGTTTTCTTAGCAAATTCTTGATCGTCTCCTACTAACTCAAGTGTAATTTCATTTTTACCGAGTTGTTGTTTCGCTTTGGCAAAATGAGCTTTGGCCTCTGCAACGTTATAAGCCAAGTGGTCGCCGCTATCTTCACGGAAGTCTTTTCCTGTTTTCGGATTTTGGGCAAAACCGTTTGGAATTTCGCCGTTAATTGCTGTTGCCCCATTTGCAATCACTGTATCTGCCAGCGCTTCTTTATTAATGGCTTTGGCGATTGCTTTTCGTAATTCGACATTCGCAACATCCGGCTGTTTTTGATTGAATTTTAGCCAATAGACATAGGAATCGGGTTCTGCGACGAATTCTTTATTATCTTTGTATTGGCTCGCATAGTCACCGGTTAATGGTGCACGATCTACTTTCCCAGTGTTGTAAAGATTGACTGCTGAACCTGGTTCTTTAGCAACTTCGACATCGATACGATCTAGTTTGACATTTTTCTTATCCCAGTAGTTATCGTTTTTGATAAAACTCCAGCTTTTACTTGTTCCTGACCAGTCCGCCATCGTGAATGGACCATTGTATAGTAAATGATCGGAATCTTTGGCGAAATCTTTACCTTCTTTTGTCACGTAAGCTTCCTTTTGTGGATAAAACGGACCAAATGTAAGTAGTGAATTGAAATATGGTACAGCTTGTGTTAGCTGGATTTCAATTGTTTTATCATCTAGTGCTTTTACGCCTAGTTCTTTTGGATCTTTTTTACCATCAATGATATCGCTAGCATTGGCAACGACATCTCGATATAGGAAAGAATACTGGGCGCCTGATTTCGGATTGACTACTTTGCGCCAAGCATAGATAAAATCGTCGGCTGTAAGGTCTGAACCATCCGACCATTTAGCTGTATCACGAATTTTGATTGTATATGTTTTTTGATCCTTGCTTATTTCTGGCATTGCCTCAGCTGCAGCTGGTATGATTTGATCGTTTTTGTCGAGCGTGTATAGGCCTTCAAAAACTTGATTCATCGCGGTGAAGCTAACGCCATCTGTAGCAAGTGAAGTATCCATGAGTGGAATTTCAGTGGATTCGATAACACGCAGAACCTGTTTGTCTGATGCATCGCTTGCCGTATCCTTTCCTCCACCACATGCTGCTAATACAAGCATGCTAGCAATTAAAATAAGACCAATAATATAGTTTTTTTTCATATGTATAACTCCCCTTTTTTATGTGACTGTTTCTATCATACGACATTTTGGTGTAAAAATAAATACCTTTTTCTAAATTAATAGAATTATTATATAATGTTTATCACATTAAAGGAGACAAGTATTAAGCTGTCTCCTTTTTTGATAGACTAGATTGATTTTGATTCTTCATGTTCTTTCTTGATATCCGTTAGCAATGTTTCATTCGTGTAGAGCTCTAAAGCGGTTAATGCAAGGAGTTTTGCACCTTTGATTAGCGCTTCATCACCAGCAACCGATTTAGCGGCTTCGCGAAATTCTACAGTATGACCGACAAGATCGCTGGAGCCAATTTTGATATACGGATGAATGGTTGGAATAACTTGGCTAATGTTTCCTGCATCTGTTGAACCAATACCGCGACTATCTGCAATAAGTGGTTCATCTAGCTGCTCAGCGATACGGGCGAATAGGCGATTAAACTGCTTGTTAATTAAGAAATCATCGACACCATTTTGGATATTCGTTACTTTGAAAGCAGTACCCGTTTGAATCGCGGCACCTTCTGCAACCTGAACCACGCGTTTAGTGATTTCATCAAGACGACGACGTTTATCAGCACGTGTGAAAAAGCGGGCACGAGCATAATCCGGAACAATATTAGGTGCTTGTCCTCCATCTAGAATAATGCCGTGAATCCGTACATCTGGGGTCACATGCTGGCGTAAAGCATTTACACCATTATAAAACTGAATTAAGCCGTCCAGAGCATTGATCCCGTCCTCTGGGTTTGCTGCTGAATGTGCAGGTTTGCCAAAAAACTCGAATTCCAATACGTCTACAGCAAGCGATGGTGTTGTCAACGCGGAATCACTGGAAGGATGAATCATAAGTGCAGCATCAATCCCTTTTAGAAGGTCATGCTTCACAAAACTTCCTTTAGCACTTCCGTTTGGCCCACCTTCTTCTGCTGGTGTCCCGAGTACAACTACCTCCCCGCCGATATCCTCAATAACTTCTGCAAGCGCGATGGCAGCGGCCACACTTGTCGTACCGATGATATTGTGCCCACATGCATGACCAAGCCCAGGTAAAGCATCATATTCTGCTAAAAACGCAACCGTTGCGCCTTGTTTAGCTGCTTTTTTTCGAGCGAGGAAAGCCGTTTTGTGCCCTGCTACATCTAGCTCAACCGTGAAACCAGCTTTTTTAAGAATCGTTGCCAATTTTTCACTTGCATAAAATTCTTCGTTGCCGATTTCAGGATTATCATGAATATCGTGACTTACACCAATATAGAAGTCTTGGTTCGCATCAATATTTGTTTCAATGACCTCAGACAATGTCAGTTTCGCTTGTACCATGTGCAACGCCTCCTTATTTCAAATTTATTTTTTAGACCAAGTTTCCTTGTAGGTTTCTAACTCATCAAGCGGGATGAATGCCGGAATAGAGCTTCCCTTATATGTTTTTTCAATAAATTTCTTCATTTCATCTGAGTGATAAATTTCCACAATTCTCTTCAAAGCTTCACGATTTGTATCACCTTTACGCACAGCAATGATATTAATGTAAGGTTTCGCTGTATCTGACTCTAGGAAAATGGAATCTTTCAATGGATTAAGTTTCGCCTCAACAGCAACGCCATTATTGATTGTCGCAGCATCCACATCATCTAATGCACGCGGAATTTGACCAGCAACCATTGGCTTAATATCCAACTTTTTTGGATTTTCTTTAATTGCTTCTGGTGAACCGTTACCGTCAAAATCATCAACCAATTTAATAAGTCCAGCCTCTTGTAGCAACAGCAACGCACGACCGTAGTTCGTAATATCGTCAGGAACAGCAATAGTTGCACCGTTTTTAATATCCTTAATGTCTTTTACTTTATTCGAATACACGCCCATTGGAGCAATCACTGTTGAAGCAAGTGGCTCAAGATCTAACTTATTCTCTTTAATAAAAGAGTCAAAATAGGCAATTGTTTGAAATGCATTCGCATCTAAGTCTCCATCGGCAAGCGCGCGGTTTGGCAAGACATAGTCGCTAAACTCTTTCAATTCGATAGTAATACCGTCTTTTGCAGCAATCCGTTTAATTTCAGGCCATGTACGATCCCCAGCGCTGACACCAATCACCAAGTTCTTCTCATCTCCACTAGCCTTCTCATCCCCACCACCACAAGCAGTAGCAACAATAGCCAACAATACCAACGTTAAAACTAAAATTAATTTCTTCATCCAAAAAACTCCCTTATTTTTATTTGTTTTATTTATTATATTCTTTAAAATCGTATTTTCTAGTCTTTTTTGACTAAGCAACCAAACGAGGCGGTGGCGAGAAAGGCTTAGATTCTAGGCAAATCCGAGCAACGAGCGGAATGTACGACCTGTACATGAGCACCGTAGCACAGGCTTTAACGGCGAAGATGAGCCTTTCTCGCCGTCGCCGGCACTAGCGGCGACGAATTTTGCGAGAAATGAAGTTCCCTAAAGACTGAACACTCTGGACAATAACGACCAAAATAATAACTGTAACAAGCATCGTAATGTTATCATAACGCTGATATCCATAGGTAATCGCCAAGTTCCCAATTCCGCCAGCTCCAACAACCCCCGCCATTGCAGTAGCGCCTACAAGTCCAATTGTCGCAGTAGTTAGTGTTAAAACTAGTGAGCTCAGTCCTTCTGGTAGCATAAAGCGCCAGATAATTTGCCAAGCATTTGCGCCCATTGCTTGAGCTGCCTCGATAATTCCCTGATCCACCTCTAAAAGCGAGTTTTCAACAAGTCTTGCAATATAAGGCCCAGCATAGAAAACAAGTGGGACAATCGCTGCTTTGACGCCAATGCTTGAATCAACGATAAAGCGGGTGACAGGAATCAATGCCACTAGTAGAATGATGAACGGGACAGAACGCAAAATATTAATAATCGGATTCAAAATATTAAAGATTAGCGTATTTTGCAAAATATGACCTTTTCGGGTGACAACGAGTAGAACCCCAAGTGGAATACCAATAAGGCAGGCAAACAAGAGCGACCAAGTAACCATATAGAGCGTTTCAATAAATGCTGTGCTTAATTGTTCAGACGTTACTTCCATTTGCTCCAACCTCCTCTAATTTGACATTTTGTGTTGTTGCATAGGCGAATGCTCTCGCTATTTCCTCAGCCTCACCCGTAACTTCTACAATCATATAACCAAAAGCGATTGATTGAATTTCAGAAATATTCCCACTTAAAACGCTGACATTGACGTCGAATTGTTTCGCAATATTAGAGAGTAGTGGATTTCCTGAGGATTCACCCACAAATGTAAATTTCCAAACAGTCGCATTATGGGTCTGAATCAGCTTCCAAGCGCTCGCCGGGATGTCGTCATTGATAACTGTTTTGACAAAGTTTTTTGCAGTTTGAGACTGCGGATTTGAGAAAATATCGAATACTTTGCCTTCTTCAATAACTTGACCACCTTCCATAACCGCTACTCGATTACAAATTTCACGAATCACCGACATTTCATGCGTGATAAGCAGGATTGTAATATTGTATTCTTTATTGATTTTTTGCAGCAGTTCAAGAATCGCGCCTGTTGTTTCCGGATCTAGCGCGCTTGTTGCCTCATCACATAATAATACATCTGGGTTTGTCGCGAGCGCTCGTGCAATTCCAATACGCTGCTTTTGTCCACCTGATAATTGATCGGGATAGTTTTTTGCTTTATCTGCTAAGCCAACAAAATGAAGCAACTCCAGTACCCTTTTTTCTCGTTCTTTTCGATTTGTATGAATCAGTGCTAGTGGTATCGCGATGTTATCGAAAACCGTTTTGGAATTTAATAAATTAAAATGCTGAAAAATCATGCCAATCTTTTTTCGCTCTGCTCGAAGTTCTTTAGGCTTCAATGTCGTTAAATCCGTTCTTGCTACAGTTACAGAGCCTTTTGTGGGGCGTTCAAGCAAATTCACAGTGCGAATCAACGTACTTTTCCCAGCACCACTGAAACCGACAACACCAAATATGTCGCCTTTTTCAATCGTCAAGCTAACACCTTCTAATGCGGTTACTTCTTTGCCTCCACTTTTGAAGGTTTTTGTTACATTTTTGAATTCAATCATCCTATTCACTCCCTTTGTTGCCTTAACACAAAAAAATCTCCCCTTAAGTGAATAAGAGGAGATCCTAGTCCAAACATCTATGTACCGAATAATTATACAGTCATATTAATGCAGTCTTCGTCGTCTCATCTTATCTACCAAGCAAAATGAAATGCTTGTTGGAATTGGCACAGTATCAAAAATGATCTGTTGCCGAGGTTTCGTAGGGCCAAATCCCTCCACCTCTCTGGATAAAATGTGTAAGTCGTTATTTATTTTTTATAACTATATCGTTTATTTCGGATACTGTCAACTACTTTTGGAAAAGTTATTTGTTTTTGTTGCGCAATTGTTCTAATTTCGACGCGATTCGCGCTTTATTTTCAGCGGTTGTTTTTACATCTAGCGTTATTTGCATTCCTTCGATGAGGACGGAACTACCTTCATGAATATTGTTAGGTAACTTCGTTTGCGGGATGGTCCAAATTTGCTGATCCGGCTCAAGAAGAAAAATGGCTTTCCCATCCTCGATACGGTCTAAAATTGCTTTTTTACGCATGGTTCACCTACTTTACGGTTGCTTTGCCTTGTTCTTTAATTTGACGAACAATGCCATCGCCTATTCCGTTTATTTTCTTCAGGTCATCAATTGTTCGGTACGGCCTTTCCGCAATAATCTTATCTGCTAATACAGGCCCAACACTCGGAAGGTATTGTAACTCTTCTGCGTTTGCTGTGTTAATATTAATTGTTTCAGGTACTGGAATTGATGTTCCTGGTTCTTCTGCTGTTTGTTTTCCATTATTGCTCCCTGGTTGTGGCGTGCCTGATTTTTCTGTTGCCACATGAATTTGCTTGCCATCCGTTTCAATTGTTACCGTTCCTTCAACATCAGTTCCATATGTCTTGATATCACGATCTTTAAGCCATTGGATGACTTCGCGATGTGGATGCCCATAGGAATTGCCCTTCTCAGCAGAATAAACCGCGACTTCCGGTTTGACCGCATCTAAAAAATAAGGTTGATTCGATGTAGACGAACCGTGGTGGCCTAAATCAAGAATCTGCGCGTCTAAATCAAGACCGCTATCCACCATTTCCCGCTCACGCGATTTCTCAGCATCACCAGTAAAAATAGCGGCAATATCTTTGTACGTTAAACGAATCGCAATAGAGTCATTGTTTGCGTTATCCGAAAGTTTATCCGGGCTCAAAACTTGAATTCCAAATGGGCCGAATGTGGCTTTTTCACCGCGCCTTGGTTCTTTATACTTAGCATCTGATGCTAGCGCAGCATCGATTACGCGCTCATAAATGGAACTATTAAAAACGAGGCCATCCATCCAAATTTCTTTTGGTTTATATTGTTTGATTACTTTATCCGCATTACCGATATGATCTGAGTGCGGGTGCGTCAATAACAACAAATCAATTTTGGTGATATTCGCCTTTTCAAGATACGTCAAAATACGATTATCGTCATGTCTCCCCGTATCAATCAAAACGGTTGTACCATCGTCCGCTTGAATAAGCGTGCTATCCCCTTGCCCGACATCAAAGAAGGTAAATTTCGCGCCTTCTAGTGTGTTTTCTGTAACGCTCGATGTTTGTGTGCCATTCGAGCATCCAGCAATAAATAGGACTAAAATAATGCTCCATTTTGCTAATTTTTTCAAAATCTCAACTCCCCAATTCACTACACTTTAGCATAGCAGAATCGTCCCTCTGAGTAAATACTTTGTCGAGAAGTTGGGAGATTAGGAAAGATAAAACACGACCCGAAAATGAAAATAAGCAAGAATCTTTATATGCACCATTTTCTTACATGGTTTTATACAAAGACTCTTACTTTATTTTATCTGCTTATTTTTAGTTTCGTCTCACGCATTTAGTTATTTTACTTTCTCAAAGAACTTGAACGATACTTCTTCGCTCTTCGGATTGTAATCAATAATCCAATCATGGTCTTTAAAGTACCAATAGTCATGATCCTCAACATAGAATAAAATATCGCCAATTTGGTGTTGCAATGCCATTTCTGTCGGTTTCTCAGCTACTAACCCGATAGAGAACCCAGGATGTAGGGAACTGTTAGAGCCACCATATTTTGCGAATAGTCTAATTCCATTACCGTCCGTCGTATTAAACTCATTTCTGAACCAATGTTGTGCTTGATCGCTTACTTCGATTTGCATTGTCATCACTCCTCTTCCCTATTTCGATTACTGCAAGAATAGCAGATATCTACTCATTTCGCATGTTTTTTGCTTACAGTTGATAATTGTATGTACCACTTTTTCCGAAAAGTTAAACTTCTTTTTTGAAAAATAAAGAGCCCGCGTTCAGCAGACTCTTTATTTTAAAATCATTATTTTTCCAAAGGGCCTTTTCCTAAGAATGCTTGGAACATCCAAATATGTTTGTCAATCGATGCTTTGAAGCCGATAAGCATGTCTTGTGTTACATCATCGCCTTCTTTTCCTGTTAGTTCAATACCTTGTTGATATTCGTCGCGTAACAATTCTAATGTGCTGACAAGGTCTCCCATGAACTGCTCGATTGTTTTTGGTTTTGTGTATGGTGCTTCTTCGACACTTGCATTTTCTGAGAACTCTTTTAGTGTTGAAAATGGCGCGCCACCAATTGCTAATAAGCGTTCTGCTACTTCATCCATTTGCTCACCAAACTCGCTGTACAAGTCATCCATTTTTTCGTGTAGTGTGAAGAAATTATGTCCACGCATGAACCAGTGGATTTGGTGAATTTTCACCGTAAATACGTTTAGGTTAGCCACCTGATGGTTTAAAAATTCTTTTGTGTCTACTGAATTAATTGTTTTCATTTATTATTCTCCTCCTTATTTATAATAACTATTATATAATAATAATTATAAACTAATTTTTATGATTTGTCCAATCGTGCTTTATCTCACAATCGAACATGCCATAATAACTCCATTTAAACATAGTTGACATCTTCTAACTTTGTAACTAAAATGGTTACAAAGGAGTTGGTTGCGATGAAAATAAGTAGTCGCTTTACAGTTGCTACTCATATTTTATCATTAGTTGCTACACAAGAGCCACCATTAACCTCTGACCGAATTGCAGAAAGTGTGAATACGAACCCTGTGGTCATTCGACGGATTAGTGGACAGTTAAAAAAAGCTGGGCTAATAGCAGTCAAAGCTGGAACTGGCGGAGCCACACTTTTAAAACCGCTTTGGGAGATTACATTATTGGAAGTTTATAAAGCTGTCGATAGTGTCGAGGATGGCGAATTGTTTCAATTTCACGAAAGTCCTAATCCAAATTGTGAAGTAGGTGCTCATATTCAAGGAGCGATGGAACAAACATTACTTGATGCGCAAACAGCTATGGAGCAAGTGTTGGCTGAGAAAACGTTGGCAGATGTTGTTGAGGCGATTAAAGCTGAATTACCGTAGCATAGCACTAGAATCATTTTTGATGTTATGGTGCGTCAAAAATGATTCTTTTTTTTATACTAGGAAGTAAAAAGGGGTGAATCGAATGGCTATTTGGTTGTGTGGGAACAGGCCGGTTGTGGATAGTGAAATGGCGACTTGGGAGAAGGTCCATAATCTATTTTTACCAGCCGCTTACAAAGATTTGCTACGTGTTCACAACGGTGGAATACTTGCAAAAAACCATTTTCCAGTAGCAGAGCCGACATCGTATGGTTTGGCAGACGCAGAAATTTATACTATTGCTGGACTCAATGATTTGAAGCATCATATTCAAGAGGAGCAAGATGTGGAGTTGCCTGGTACTCAAATTTATTTTCATCAAGATGGGCATCGCTATATCGGGTTGGATTATCAGACGACAGAGCCTAGCGTGATTTATGTAGACTTTGAGACGTTGCAAACGCTTGTTGTCGCAGAGAATTTTGAGCGATTTCTCGGGATGCTTTATTTTTCTCCTTTTAATATGAATTTTGTGCCGGATTATCCACTTGAGAAATTGGAACAGATGTTGGCGATGGCGAATGTGAAAAAGACACTGGAAATTTTGCAGTTGTTGGAAGATTATGCAGCAAAGAATTGGTATTTGACGCAGATTGATGGCTTGCTTCATTCAGAGGAGGCGCCGTATCGGCAAGCTGGTATAGAGTTGCTGGAGAATCAGATTTATTATTTCAGACGAAAATTGGATGCAAAACGTGTCGATAGCATGCTACAATGGTTGGAATCTCAGCATTTTTGGCCAGAAAAGGTTGCTGAGTTACGGAAGGAATGGGAGGATTAAGATGGTAGTTCGTGTATTGTTTGTATGTTTAGGGAATATTTGCAGGTCCCCAATGGCAGAGGGTATGTTTCGTGCGAAGATCGATGCTGCTGGCTTGACAGATCAAATTCGGGTTGATTCTGCGGCGACGGGTAATTGGAATTTAGGAAACCCGCCACATCGCGGAACGCAACAAGTTTTGACGAAGCATGGGATTGATTATTCACAAATGCGGGCTCGACTGATAGGTGCAGATGATTTTGATGATTTCGATTATGTGATTGGGATGGACAAATCCAATATGCAGGATTTGGAGGCTTTGCAACCCGCAGATAGCACGGTCGTACTGAAAAAACTGATGGATTTTGCGCAGGATGAAGCGCAATCTGATGTGCCAGATCCTTATTACACTGGGAATTTTGATGAAACAGAAAGGCTTGTTAGTGCTGGTTGTGATGGGCTTTTACGTGCAATTCGTGAAAAATTTGATATGTAGTAAAAACGACGATTCAGCCCGAATCGTCGTTTTTACTTATTTTGTTCCTAAATTTTTACTTGCAAGAAACGCTTTGATGTCTTGTCTTGTTGTATGTCGTAAACCACGTTCAATTTGGTCGGTCCAACCTTCTACCCGTTTACCGCCCGTTCTTGCTTCATAATAATCGCGAATAGTTGCATCATATTTTTTAAAGTCTTCCATATTTTGTGGTTGATATTGATTTTCATGGTAAACTATATCCGCTGAAAATCGGGGTTTCGGCTCGGAACTCGTTGTAGGATGTCCAACTGTTAGACCAAATAATGGTGTTGCGTAATCAGGAATATGTAGTAATTCAGACACTTTTGCAAGGTTGTTCCGGATTCCACCGATATAACAAATACCTAGCCCCATTGATTCAGCAGCAATCGCCATGTTTTGAGCCGCAAGCGTTGCGTCGACTGTTGCCACAAGAAAGCGCTCCACAGATGATAATGATTCTGTATCTACACCGCGCGCCTTTCCAATCTCATAATGGCGCGATAAGTCTGCAATAAAAACGAAGAATTGTCCCGTCTTCACGACATAATCTTGTCTTCCAGCAATCACAGAAAGCTCTTCTCGCAGTTTTTTATCCGAAACGCCTATGATAGAATAGGCTTGCACAAAACTCGATGTAGAGGCCGCCTGGGCGCTTTTTACTAGTAAAGCAATCTCGTTTTCCGTCAATGCTTGATCTGTGAAATCGCGCACCGAATAGTGACTCAAAATCCCTTCAATTGTTTCGTTCATTCGATTCATCCCCTAATCTTTAAAAATTTTACGCTCATAGTGTGGCATCTGATCCAGCGCACCAAATTGTTGTTGTCGTAAACATTCATAAATCAAAATCGCTGCTGTATTAGATAAATTAAGCGACCGAATGTGATCCGTCATCGGGATTCGCAAACACGTATCCTCATGTGCCTCTAAAATCTCATCTGGAAGTCCAGTCGTTTCCTTCCCAAAAATAAAGAAATAATCCTTATCTATATCTTGGTAGTCCACATCACTATATAAATGACGTCCAAATTTTGTAATAAAATAAAATTCGCCACCTGCATTCACTTCAAAAAACTCCTCAATTGAGTCATAATATTTCAATTTCACATGATCCCAATAATCAAGTCCTGCACGTTTTAGCATTTTGTCATCCGTTGAAAAACCGAGCGGACGAATCAAATGTAAATACGTATCTGTCCCTGCACATGTTCTCGAAATGTTCCCTGTATTTGCCGGTATTTCCGGTTGATAAAGCACAATGTGATTTGCCAAATTCTTCACCTTACTCCTATTAAATTCTTTGCCTGTGTTATTTCTGCTAAAACTTCCGCGTCATCGTCATGTGCTTCCAGCAGAGCAAGTTCAGCTTCCCCTCCACCAATTTTGCCAAGCGCCCAAGCTGCTGTTCCTCTAATCACTGGGCGAGGGTCTTCCTTCATACAGCGAATTAGTTCTGGCACAGCCGTTTTATCCTTGTATCGCGCCAATACAATAATCGCATTCCGTTGAATTGGCTTTTTACCACGCCACGAGCCTGCCATCGGTCCAAATTTCTCCTTAAATTCCTTATTTGAGATTGACAACAGCGGTTTTAGCTCAGGTTTTACTAGCTCGGGATTAGGCTCCATCGCCTCATGAAAATGGAAATCATGCCCTCTGTTATATGGACAAACTACCTGACACGTATCGCAACCGTATAGTCGATTATGTAGCACAGCACGATATTTTTCATCCAAAAAACCTTTCGTTTGGCTCAGATAGCTAAGACAAATTTTTGGATTCATCTTGCCTTCTCCTAGTAAACTCCCTGTAGGACAGGCTTCCACGCACTTATTACAATCGCCACACAAATCTACCATCGGTTTATCCGGCGCTAATGGCAGATTCGTCAAGGTCTCACCCAAATAAACAAACGAGCCAAACTTTGGTGTAATCAAAAGCGTATTCTTGCCACGCCAGCCGAGTCCAGCCCGTTCCGCCACTGCAACATCTGAAAACTCACCCGTATCAACCATTGATTTAAAACGAGCTTCTGGAACACGTTTTTCGATAAAAGTTTCCAGTAAGGCCAGTTTTTCACGAAGTATTGTATGATAATCAGTCCCCCAAGAAGCTCGAGAAAAAACACCACGTCGCGCTTCTTTCTTACTCACAGGCTCATTCTTCATTTTAGATGGATACGCAAGTGCGATGGCAATAATTGACCGCGGCTCATTAAAAATGCGTTCAGGAAAAACGCGCTCATCGATATTAGGATGCTCAAAACCCGTTAAGACATCCTCCTTTGCGGCAACTTCCAACCGTGTTTTCAATTCCAAAAAAGGATCAGCCGAAGCAAATCCTATTTTTTGAATACCTATTTCAGCTGCATAATCGATGATGTCTCGTTTTAATTGGTTCATATCTATATTTTGCAAGGCTTGCACCTCAGTTCATAAATTAATAACAAAGTCTAGCGCTAAATCATGTCCGCCCATGCAGAGTTTGGCATCAAGTTTCGCGCCTCCGAATCTAGCCTCAACGGCCAACTCCTCGAAAACTTCACGCCCTCCATAAAAATCAAAAGAGGATTTTTACTGCGGCCACTCCAGTTTTTTCGGAGCTGAACGGGCCATTTCAGCTTTTAGGGTAAAATAAAACGCAATGCTTCGCTTATAAAGTTCGAAACACTGCGTTGATAACATTTTAAGAGCGGGTGATGAGAATCGAACTCACGACAACAGCTTGGAAGGCTGTAGTTTTACCACTAAACTACACCCGCATAGTTTAGAACAAGTTGTTCTAGCAACAATTAATATAATATCACTACTAATTATCTTTGGCAAGGGTTTTTTTAAAGTTTTTTTATTATTTTCGGGTAAAAAGCATTTTGGTCTATTTTTTGGAATTTAGTAGATTTATTTTCAATTTCAATATGATATAAAACTTGACTGTCATTGCTTCCTACTGAATTTATGATGGAATCAAGGATAACCACTTTGCATGTTTACCTAGCACTATGCTTTTTATGCGCTTTTGATAGCTTAGAAATGCATTTTAAAGGGTAATGTGAGAAAATAATAAAAAATGAATTGGGTGGGTTGACTATGATGGACTGGTATAATTCAATGAAAGAGTTTTTCTCGTATGATAATGTGATGCAATGGATGAATTCGTATCGTGCTTTTGGTCCGTTATTGGCATTTTTCTTACCATTTATCGAGGCTTTCCTACCTTTCTTGCCATTCTCACTGTTTGTCATTGTTAACGTGAGCGCATATGGGTTGTTTTGGGGCTTTTTGATTTCGTGTACAGCTGCAATTCTCGGAAGCTTATGTGTTTTCTGGATTGTGCGACGATTCGGCCAGATGCGATTTTTGCGTTTCATTACGCATCATCCGCATGTTCGTAAGGTCATGAATTGGATTGATGAACATGGATTTGGTCCGATTTTTATCTTGCTTGTGATGCCATTTACGCCTTCTTCTGCGGTCAATGTTGTAGCTGCCTTATCGGAAATTCGCTTTTTTCAGTTTTTGATGGCACTTATTGGCGGTAAAGTAATTAAGGTCTTCGCTATTAGTTATATTGGTTATGATTTGCAAGATATTATGCAACATCCGGTGAAACTGCTTATTTTGATTGGAATCGTCATTGTTTTATGGTTCATCGGCAAGCGTTTAGAGCGCTGGATGGGCTCAAAAAAGAAACGCAGTGTTTAGGAGGACAAAATGGGTATACACGAACTATTTTTTCATATTCATTATTGCAACGGCAGTGGTTCGGGGCTGAAATTAACGAAGAAATTGGCGCGGACATTGCAACATCACGAACTAATTCTAGTTATTGGCGGAACCGGTACGTATCGAATTGCCGATAAAACTGTAAAATTTCATGAGGGCATGCTGTTCTATATTCCAGCAAATGTTCAACATACCATTGAGACGAGTACGGGGCAACCGGCTTTTCTTTTTACTGTTCATTTTAGTTATGCGCGCGTTAATTTTAGGGATGCTGGTTGGTCGATTAAGCCGGAGCAAGAAAACCTCACGTTACCGCCAATTTCAGAGCTTCACGATTATTATGTGGTTTATGAAATATTCGAGAAGTTGGTAACTATTTGGCATACGAAGCTACCTGGCTTTGAGTTTACGGCTAAAACATATTTACAACAATTACTACTCGCGATTGATCAAAATCTACGTACACAGCATAAAAACTATGCAACCAGCTTAAAAATTGAAAAAGTCATCGCTTACATGCAACTTCATGTTGAACAAAGTGTCACACTCACCGAATTAGCAAACCTCGTACAACTATCCCCCACTTACTTATCTCGAATTTTCAAGGAAACGACTGGCTATCCTATCATTGCTTTTTTCAACAAAATTAAAATCGATGCGGCAAAAGAATTAATGTTGGGTGGCACGAAAAAAGTAAAAGCTATCTCAGCACAGCTTGGTTTTAGTGATGAATTTTATTTTAGTCGGCTTTTTAAGCAAATTGAAGGAGTTAGCCCAAAAGAATATTATAATAGAAATATCCATGGTTTTTAAAATTGTGCATGGTTTATTAGTCTTTCCTAACTTATAATGAGGTCGTTATCGTCTAAGGATAGCAAAAGGAGATGGCGAATACATGCCGATTTGGAAGCGAAATTTAATTGTTTGTTGGTTTGGTACATTTGTGACCAGCATCGGGATGAGTCAAATTGCTCCTGTTTTACCGCTCTACATAAAGCACCTTGGCGTTGATAATGCGGCACATGTGGCTCAATTGGCTGGTTTGACTTTTGGGATTACGTTCATTATGTCTGCTATTTTTTCGCCGATTTGGGGGCAGGCAGCGGATAGATTTGGACGTAAGCCGATGCTATTACGCGCCAGTTTTGGCATGGCGATTATTATTGGTTGCATGGGTTTTACGCACAATGTATATGAATTGATGGCGCTACGGACTTTGCAAGGCGTTATAACTGGTTTTGCGACAGCTTGTACGGCTCTGATTGCTACACAAACAGATGAATCGCACGCGGGTTGGGCTCTAGGAACACTTTCTACCGGAGCGATTACAGGTTCATTGCTTGGGCCCCTTGTTGGTGGTCTTATTGCCGAACATTTTGGTTTGCAAAACGTCTTTTTCATGACTGGTGGCCTTCTATTTGTAGCTTTTGCTCTAACTGCACTGTTCGTAAAAGAAAATTTTGCGAAATCAGCTAAGAAGGTTCGAACTACGAAAGAAGTCTGGCGGGCTCTCCCGAATAAAAGTTTTATTTTGACAATGTTCGTCACATTCTTCACGTTGACACTAGCGCTCTATTCTGTGGAGCCAATCATCACGGTTTACATGCAGCAACTATCTGCTGGCGCATCGCATATCGCATTACTTTCAGGGCTCGCATTCTCTGCCTCTGGACTAGCGAGCATCATGGCAGCCCCACGACTTGGAAAACTATCAGATAGAATCGGTGCACAGCGCGTTATTTTCATCGCATTAATTGTCGCCGGTATCGTTTTCATTCCTCAAGCTTTTGTAAGTCATCCCTGGGAACTGATTGCATTGCGCTTTATTTTAGGGCTCGCCATCGCCGGCCTCAATCCTTCCGTCAATATTTTGATAAAAAAAATGACGCCACCTGAGTTCACTGGTCGTGTTTTTGGAATTACAAATTCAGCTGGATATTTGGGGATTTTTGCTGGTTCGGTTTTTGGTGGACAGATTGCTGCATTTTTAGGCATCCAATACGTTTTTTTCATCACAAGCGCCTTACTTTTAACGAATGCTACCTGGGTTTATTTTAAAGTTTACAAAAAGCTCAATACTCAAAATCAATTATTAAAGGAGCACTAAAAATGAATTTACAAATCAACAAAACAGCACTTGTCTTAATCGATTTACAAAATGGAATTATCGGACGAAACAGTTTGCCGCACACACCCGAAGCTATTATTGAACGTTCTCGGGATTTAGTCCAAAATTTTGTCACAAAAGGTGGCTTTGTTGTATTGGTACGGGTTTCGACATTGGATGGAAAAGATATGCTAAGCCCCGTCACTGATATGGAACAAAACAACATGGCGTATCCAGAAGGTTGGGATTTGATTGTTCCAGAAATAGCTGGAATCGATGGAACATATACGATGACAA
Organism: Listeria rocourtiae subsp. hofi; assembly: GCF_963575615.1. Classification (NCBI taxonomy): domain Bacteria; kingdom Bacillati; phylum Bacillota; class Bacilli; order Caryophanales; family Listeriaceae; genus Paenilisteria; species Paenilisteria rocourtiae. The sequence continues at coordinate 248,491 of NZ_CAUYTL010000001.1, forward strand.
AGCGGCAATGGGGCGCGTTTCATGGCACTGATCTTGATTTGCAATTGCGTCGTCGCGGTATCGATACCATTGTTCTAGGCGGTGTTTCTACAGGGATTGGCGTGGATACAACGGCACGCGAAGCTTTCCAACTTGGATATAATCAAATTTTCGTGGAAGATGTGATGGGGGCCGCAACGAAAGAAATGCACGCATACACTTGCCAAACTATTTTTCCACGACTCGGCAAAATACGATCTAGCGCAGAAGTCATTTCATATTTATAATATATAAAGAGAAGCTACGAAAAAATGCCATAGCTTCTCTTTTATTATGCGAAAAAAAATCCATATGGCGCAATCACACATTCATGAATAGCCGCGGATTCCAATAATGGCAGCCAATCGTCACGCTCTGGATAAATCGTCTTCGAATCGACTTGTTGTTCTTGGCCTGTTGGATTCATCACAAAAATATGCCAGTTAGCTTCATCAATATAACGAATGATGCCAAACAACTTACCTAGTGAGAACGGATGATACTGCCCCCTTCGCAACGCTTCATTCCGATTTCGCAACATAATCGCCTCATGGAAAAACTCACTAATCTCTGCATCCTCGCGTCCCCACGGATAAAATTTACGATTATCAGGATCTGCACCGCCTGTAAGCCCGGACTCATCCCCGTAATACACACATGGCACACCTGGTAAATTCATCAATATGTAAATGGCCAACCGCAACTTGGCTTTACTTTCTGACAATACCGTGAAAATCCTTGGCGTATCGTGCGTTCCAATATTATTCAAGTTCGCTTGCAATGCTTCTACTGGATAATTCTCTTTTAGCGCCATCATTTTTTGCGCCGTCTGTTTCGCCGTCAAACTACCATTGAGCAAATCAATAATCATTTGGCGGAATGGATAATTCATCACCCCTTGCAACATGCCACCTTCCAGATAATGGCGCCGCTTATCATATGCAATCTTATTAGAAGCATCTTCCCAAACTTCCCCGATTAGCACACGGTCGGGATACTTCATCAAGGTTTCGCGAATACCACCGATAAAGTCATCGGGAAGCTCATCTGCAACGTCTAGTCGCCAACCGGCAATTCCCTGCGATGTCCAATAATCGATAACACTATCTGGCTCACCGTAAATCAACCGTTGAAAAGCTGCATTTTGCTTATTCACAACAGGCAAATTACTAACGCCCCACCAAGCATCGTATTGATTTGGAAACTGATGGAATGTAAACCAAGAATAATACGGTGAAGTTACACTTTGATAAGCCCCAACCGATTCAAAATTACCGTATTTATTAAAATAGACACTGTCTTCACCGACATGATTGAAAACACCATCCAAAATGACCCGCATTCCCATCTCGCCAGCCTTACGAATTAAATCTGCTAAAATCGATTCATCGCCAAACATCGGATCAATTTTCTTATAATCTGACGTATCGTATTTATGATTACTCTTCGCCTCAAAAATCGGACTTAAATAGAGCCCTGAAATCCCAAGCTCTTTCAAATATGTTAACTTCTGTGTGATCCCATCCAAATTTCCACCAAAAAACTCCCAACGTACAATCTCGCCATTCGCATTTTTAATGTAGTAAGGCGTATCCTCCGATTTTGCATAAATAAATGAATCCGGCTTCGGCGCACGCACATGATCGTCCGCATTGAAAAAGCGATCCACAAAAATATGATAAAAAACCGCATCCTGATACCATTCCGGTGCCTTATCCGCATACTCAAAACAAGTCAGTTGATACGTCCGAATATCATCGTAATTTTCCGTAAAAAATCCTTTGCCACCATATAAATCAGGATTATTAAAATAATACGTTGTTCGCGTTTGTGTATCGAAATTCTGCTCAATTTTAAAATAATAAAAATAAAGTCCCGTCGCCGCATATGGCTGGAAGGAAACCTGATAAGCATTGCTTTGCGAATGACTCATCTCAAAACTCTGCTCCTCCATGCCATCTTTGTGAATTTTAAGCTCCACTTTGGAAACATAAGGAAGCGCGACATCGATTCGAAAATCAATCGTCGCGCTCGCGTTCACTGCGCCAAAAGGTCGTTTGTAAAGCTCATTCCATGAATCAAATAAGACTACTTCTGCCACTGGTTAAACTCCCTTTCGTCACAGGTTTTTATTGTGGTGCACATTCCAAATTTCATCCGCATAGTGCATAATCGTGTAGTCCGATGAAAACTCGCCCGCATGCGCGATATTTAGAAGCGACATCTGATTCCACCTCTTCCGATCACGATACAAGCCATCAATTCGCGACTGCGCATGCACATAAGATTCATAATCCTTCAACACGAAATATTCATCATTATACTTTAAAAGCGAATCGAAAATTTCGCGCCCCTCTGCCTCAATGTTCGGAATGGTTCCATCGATAAGCGCATCCAGACAACGTTTCAATCGCGGATTATGATCATAAACCTCATGCGAATGATACGAATTCGAATCATAAAAATGGTACAACTCCTGGTCCTGCATCCCAAATAATAGCATATTCTCATCGCCAACCCTATCACGAATTTCCACATTCGCCCCGTCTAACGTAGCAAGTGTAATCGCCCCATTTAACATCAACTTCATATTACTTGTGCCAGATGCCTCTTTTGTAACAAGTGAAATCTGCTCACTAATATCAGCTGCAGGAATAATTTTTTCTGCAAGCGTCACGCCGTAATTTTCCACGAATACGACTTTAATTTTGTTAGCAATTGATGTATCATTGTTAATTAAATCCGCCACCGCATTAATCAACTTGATAATTTCCTTTGCGTAGGAATAACTAGGTGCCGCCTTCGCCCCAAAAATAAATACACGCGGAACTATCTCTTCCTCCGAATTTGTTTCCTTTAACTTCAAATATAGCGATAAAATATGCAATACATTCAGCAATTGCCGTTTATACGCATGAAGTCGCTTAATCTGGACATCAAAAACCGCATTTGGATCAATGTCAATTCCCATCGTTTCTTTCACATATGCCGCTAAATGCCGCTTATTCGCCAATTTGACCTGTTCTAGTTTTTCAAGTAAAACAGTATCCTCTTTGAAGGCTTTTAGTAAGTATAGTTCATTCGGTTTTTTCTTCCACTCAGTGCCAATGTAGTCGCTAATCAGATTACTCAAACCTTCATTGCTCAGCAACAGCCAACGACGATGTGTAATCCCATTCGTCTTATTGTTAAAACGAGCTGGATATGCCAAATAAAAATCGTGCAATGCTTTTTCCTTTAAAATCTCCGTATGCAATTTGGCCACGCCGTTAATGCTATGACTTCCGATAATAGCCAAATGCGCCATATGGATAACGCCATCTTGAATAATCGCTGTTCGTTGCGTAAAATTAGCTCCATAAAGCGGCGTCATGCTTTCCAAATGACGGCGATTAATCTCACAAATAATCTGGTAAATCCGTGGTACTAGATTCGAAACCATCTGCTCAGGCCACTTTTCAAGCGCTTCTGCCATAATCGTATGATTCGTATACGAGCACGTTTTCATCGTAATAGTCCACGCCGCATCCCAACTCATTCCCTCTTCATCAAGTAAAATTCGCATCAACTCTGGGATACACATCGTTGGGTGCGTATCGTTGATGTGAATCGAAATTTTCTCCGCTAAATGCTCTATTGGCAGGCCCAATTTTAGATAATAACGAATGATACTCTGCACACCAGCCGAAACAAAAAAATACTCCTGCTTCAAGCGTAACAAGCGACCATCGTAGCTAGAATCATCTGGATACAGCATCTCCGAAATACTATGAATGGACTTCCTCCGCTCCTCTGAAAAATAATCCATCTCCTCACTCGGCGGTATTTCAGCCGACCAAAGCCGCAAATTATTCACTGTATCATTCGCATAGCCAGTCATCGCCGTATCATAAGGCACCGCTAAAATATCCTCCGTATGCGAATAAATCGGTTTAATATCGCCATTCTCATTCTCTTCCAAATGAACATCTCCGAAAAAGCGCACAATCTCTGCCTTATTCTCACGCCGCGTTTCCCACACATTCGTATGTCTCAACCAATCATCCGGCAACTCAACTTGGTAACCATTCACAAATTTCTGCTTAAACAACCCGTAGCGATAACGAATCCCGTTCCCATTTCCAGGCACATCACATGTTGCCATCGAATCCATAAAGCAAGCCGCCAATCGGCCTAGCCCGCCATTACCAAGACCAGGATCCGCCTCGATTGCTTCCAAACTGGCAAATTCGACACCAAGCTCCGCCAAACCTTCTCGAACCGTATCCAAAATACCCAAATTCAGCAAATTACTTTTTAATAACTTCCCAGGTAGAAACTCAATCGAAAAATAGTAAACTTGTTTTGCTTGATCTTGCTGGTATCCCTTCTTTGTCTGCATCCAATTTTGAGCTGTGTACTCCTTAACAACACTTCCCAATGTGATGTACTGTTCCAGCGGTGTCAAATCATGAATTTCCGAAGCATACAGACTCGTCAATACACGATTATACTCTTTTTTAAAATGCTCTTTACTAATTTCCAATATGATTCCTCCCTACTTGCGTTTGACTAGCTTGTGTTTTGTAATAAACATTATTTTTCATAGATACCCTTGTATTTTTCAGCTGAAACTTTCCAACTGAAATCCTTGTCCATCGCTTGCGTCACAAGCTGCCGCCAAACATCCGGTTGTTCCTCATATAGCGTGATTGCCGATTCTAAAATAGTTCTAAAAACACCAGCATCATAGTTATCAAAACTAAAACCAGTTCCCTCACGCGTATACTTATTAAAAGGCTGAACAGTATCTTTCAAACCACCTGTTTCATGAACAACTGGAAGCGTCCCATAGCGCATCGCAATCAACTGCGAAATCCCGCATGGCTCAAACCAAGAAGGCATCAACAACATGTCTCCTGCAGCATAAAGCTGTTGCGCAAAGCCAATATCAAAATCAATGTTCGCCGACATTTTATCCGGATACACATGCTCGAAAAAGCGATAAGAGTCCTCAAAAGCTGTTTCTCCTTTACCAAGAATCGCGATTTGAACATTCTTTTGTAATAACGCATCCAAGCTTTCTTCCACTAAATGGCATCCTTTTTGGTGAGTCAAACGCGATACCATAATAATCAGCGGCACATCTGCACGCACCGGCAACCCGAGACGCGCCTGCATTGCTGCCTTATTTTTTGCTTTTCCAGACATATCCTTCTGGCTAAAGGTATTCGGAATCAGCGGATCATTTGCCGGATTATTCAATTCCTGATCAATCCCGTTTAGTATGCCCGTCAATTTCCAAGCATTCGCCCGAAGTAAACCATCCAAACGCTCCCCATAAAGCGGTGTCTGAATTTCCTGCGCATAGCTCGGGCTAACCGTCGTAATCTGATCTGCAAACTGAATCGCACCCTTCATAAAGTTCACATCATCATAATACTTAATCCCATCTTCATGCCACATCTGCATCCCAATTCCGAGCAATTCTTCCAACACCCGCGGCGAATAAATTCCTTGAAACTGCAAATTATGAATCGTCAGCACCGTCCGAATCCCTCGATATGCCTCAATCCAATGATACTTATCCGCAAGTAATAACGGAATAATCCCCGTATGCCAATCATTCACGTGCAACCAATCCGGAACAAAATCAATTTTCTCCATCATTTCACAAACCGCCATCGAGAAAAACGCATAGCGCTCCGCATCATCGTAGTCCCCATACACATTCGGTCGATCAAAATAATACAAGTTATCAATAAAATAGAAGCGCACGCCGTCACGCACCAACGTCTTCACACCGCAAAACTGCTGACGCCAACCGACGTCCACCGTAAACTGCGTCACATCCTCCATCTCATCCTTAAATTCCTGCGCCATCTTCGTGTGAAACGGTAACACTACGCGAATATCAACACCCTGCTTCACCAATTCTTTTGGTAATGCATACGCCACATCCGCAAGCCCACCTACTTTCACAAACGGAAAAACCTCCGCCGCTGCAAATAGGACTTTCATCCAACCTCCGCCCCTCTGCTTGTCTCGATTTGTTCATCTTTCTTCACAACAATCGGATTACCCGGCGCCCCAATCAACTCAACACCCGGTGCAATAACGCTTTTCTTATCCGCAATGACATATTCTAATCGCGCGCCCTCACCAACGCGAGCACCTTGCATAATCATCGAATTGCTCACGCTTGCTCCTTCTTCCAACACCACATTTCGGAATAACAACGAATGCTCCGCTGATCCACGTAGTAAACATCCATTCGCGACCAAACAATCCTTAATATCCGAGTTCTCGGCGTAAAAAGTTGGCACCTCATTCTTCGCTTTCGTATGGATTTTCTGGTTCTCTTGGAACAGCGCTGATAAATTACGATCCTCCAGCATATCAAAATTCCCATCAAAATACGAGTTCACCGAATAAATTTGTCGCAAGTAGCCCGTATATTCAAAACCGTTCGCTTTCGTATGTTCCACCGCCTGCTTCATCACCGCATCCAACGAAAAATCACGCCCTGTTTCGCGATAATTAGCAAGCAATTTCAACAATAATTCTTGCTTCAACAAATAAATCTCCAAGCTAAGCGCGCTATTCTCCCGCACCTGCTCCTCTTTTCCAACTTCCTCATTCGCCAAAATTTTTCCTTTTGGCGTTAAATCAAGTGTCATCAAATTCTCATGGTCCCCCGCCTCAATCGAAGACGTAATCTTCTTATAAACTACTGTCACATCAGCGTCTTGTTGCTTATGATGTTGCAAAACCGATTTCAAATCAATGTTGCAAATCATCTTACTTCCCATAATAACCACGTATTCCGTTGCCGATTTCGTCAAAAAATTCAAGCTGTTATCATAATTCTCCTGTGAAAAATCATCTGCATTACGTTCATCAAACACGAACAGCCCACCGTACATCGTGTTCAAATCCCATTCCTTTCCGCTCCTAATATGGTCAAATAACGAGCGATTATTCTCATTCAAAAACATCGCAATCGTATTAATACCAGCATTCGTCATATTCGATAACGGAAAATCAATCAAGCGATAACGACACGCAAATGGCATCGCTGCAAGAGGTCGGTTTTTCGTCAAAGGCTGCAGTCCTTCTTTATTTTCCGATAAGTTTAAGATTCCACAAATTTTATTAGCCTTCATCTTCCGACACTCCTATCATTTCATGGTGACCAACGACTTGAATTTCGTCCTCACCCAAAATTTCCACATTATCCGCAATAACTGCATTTTCACCAACAATAGCCCGTTTTAACACAACATTATTCCCAATTACCGCATTCGGCATAATCACACTGTCCTCAATCACGCTATTCTCGCCAACCTTCACATTCTGCGACAAAATCGAATGCTTAACTTTACCATTTATAAAGCATCCATCGACAATCAGTGCATTTTTCACATCTGCCCGTTTCGTAATATGTTGTGGTGGCGCAATCGGGTTTTTCGAATAAATACGCCATTCTCGGTCTCTAATATTCAGCTCGTGGCAAGGATTAATAAACTCCATGTTCGCCTCCCACAAACTTGAAATCGTTCCAACATCTTTCCAATAACCAGAAAAACGATACGCAAAAATATGCTCGCCGTTATTCAAATATGCTGGCACAATATTTTTTCCAAAGTCGCTCATATCGATATTTTTAGACTGTGCATCTTTCAAATACTGGCGCAATAAACTCCATTTAAATATATAAATCCCCATCGATGCTAAATTACTTTTCGGCTCTGCCGGCTTTTCATCAAACTCAATAATCCTCTCTGTGTTATCCACATTCATAATTCCAAATCTTGACGCTTCTTCCATTGGCACCTCGATAACAGCCACCGTCAGCGCTGCATTTTTTTCCTTATGATAATCGAGCATTTTCTCATAATCCATTTTATAAATATGATCCCCTGATAAAATTAGTACATATTCCGGATTATGACTATCAATAAAACTTACATTCTGATGAATCGCATGTGCCGTTCCTTTAAACCACTTCTCTCCTTCTAAACTAAGATGCGGTTGCAAAATCGTCACGCCACCACTCTTATAATCTAAGTCAAAATATGAGCCGTCCCCAATATGTTCATTCAACTCAAGTGGCTGATACTGCGTTACTACTCCAACCGTATCAATACCCGAATTGGAACAATTACTTAACGAAAAATCAATAATTCGGTACTTCCCACCAAATGAAACAGCTGGTTTTGCCATTGTTTTCGTTAAATCGCCGAGCCTTGAACCTTGTCCACCTGCTAAAATCATTGCAATCATGTCATTTTTCATAATCATCCGGGACTGCTTTTTTACGGCAAATCCCCTTCACCGCCCTTTTTTATATCCTTTTATTCTTTTCGGCTTAATAATAAGTACACTCATTGCGGGCATGATAACTTCTATACTATATGGTTGTCCATTATGCCCCGCATCGCTCGTGCGCATTTCTGCTTGCGCCGTCTTCCAAGTCCCACCAAAATCAAACGACTCCGTATTCAATAATTCTGCATAAATCCCTTCATAAGGCACTCCAATCCTGACTCGCTGTCTTTCCACTGGCACAAAATTACACGCTACCACGAGGAAATCACGTGGCTTTGTACCTCGGCGAATAAACGTCAAAATCGACTCATCTCGATTATCTGCATCCAAAATTGCCATTCCGGCAGAATCATGATCGAGCTCAAATAATGCCCGGTGCTCCACATAAATCGTATTTAAAGACTTCACAAAAAATTGGTATTGATGATTCAAATCTTGTTTTAAATCTGCCCATTCCAATTCTTCCGCGAACTTCCATTCCAAAAATTGCCCTGTCTCGTTGCCCATGAAATTTAATTTTTTCCCAGGGTGCATCATCAAAAATGCCTCTAATGTTCGGAGTCCAGCAAACTGATTATATCGATCCCCTGGCATTTTGTGCATCATCGATTTCTTACCGTGCACCACCTCATCATGTGACAATGCCAAAATATAATTCTCCTTAAACATATACATGAACGAAAACGTCACGAGGTTAAAATGATCCTTGCGAAACAACGGATCCATCTCGAAAAATTCTAAAATATCGTTCATCCACCCCATGTTCCACTTATAATTAAAACCAAGTCCACCAACATCCACAGGTAACGTCACACCTGGATATGCTGTACTTTCCTCTGCAATCATTAACATATCCGGATATCGCTTAAAAACCTCTGTATTTAACTTTTGAACAAAAGCGATGCCAGCTTTATTCACATTTCCGCCGTCCTCATTTGCTTCCCAGTATCCATCATCATAATCCAAATAAATCATGTTCGATACCGCGTCGACACGCAAACCATCCAAATGACACATCTCAATCCAAAACAGCGCATTCGAAATCAAAAAACTATGCACCTCGGCCTTAGACAAATCAAAATTAAGCGCTCCCCAGCGGACATTATCTGCCTGAAACGTCTTCCAATATTCAAACTGTGGCGTACCATCAAAATAAGATAACGCATTATCATTTCGGCAAAAATGCCCCGGTACCCAATCCATAATCACACCAATATTCGCCGCATGACAAGCATCCACAAAACCCATAAAATCTTCTAGGCTCCCGTAACGCGCCGACAACGCATAATAACCCGTAATTTGATAGCCCCAAGACGCGTCTAGTGGATGTTCCATGAGCGGCATAAACTCAATATGCGTATACCCCATCTCCACCACATATGGAATCAACATATCCGCAAGCTCCGCAAACGTATAAAACTCAGCATCCCTACCATCCTGCGGTTTCCGCCAAGAACCAGCATGCACCTCATAAATATTGAGTGGCGCCTGATATAAGTTCTTTCGCTTCCGTTTCGCCATCCAGCGCCCATCCGTCCATTTGAAATCTGGCATTTTGGTTACCACTGCGGCATCCTTTGGTCTTAACTCAAACGCCAAGGCATATGGATCCATCTTTAATTTCTGATTTCCATTTGAATCCTCCACCAAAACTTTATAATGTTGTCCCGGTTTCGCTTGCGTCGAAAAGCCTTCCCAAATTCCCGCATTCCCAATTTTATGCAAAATCATCCCAGTATCCCAATCGCAAAAATCACCTACAATCGCAATTTTTTGTGCGTTTGGAGCCCAGACACGAAACGAAAATCCTTCTTTCCCATTCGAATCCAGTGCAAACTGACACCCCATCAGCTGATAACTCTGAAAATGACTCCCCGTATTAAATAAATATGTATCCGCTTCTGACATGTTTCCGATCTGCAATTTATTGCTCACTTCACCACACCCTTTTTGAATAATCTGTTTTTTCTCTATTCCAAAACAAAAAAATCATTATGTCGCGTTCATTTATGAAGTAAATCGGAAACTGTCAACATAATTTCCTTATTTCTAATATACCAGATTTCTTGGCTTTTTGAAAATAATACCACCAGTAAAGCTTATAACATTTTTTATTTATCAAAAGCTACATAAAATAAAGAGCCTAGGCATTATAACCCGGACTCTCTACATTTATTAATACACTAAATCTAAGAAGTCTTCCTTTGTAATGTTACCAAAATAATGTTTTATATCTACATCAGATAGCGCCTTTTCGATTGCACTTCGTTCGTAATTAACACCGCGAAGTTTACTTTCAATCTCTGTCACATCGCCAACCCCAAAGAAATCACCGAAAATCTTCACGTCTGCAATGATACTTTTCACAACATCTAGGCGCACATCGATACCCCCAACTGGAAAACGCTTCGTCCGTTCCAAGTTAAACTTGGGCGACTTTCCATAATTCCAATCCCAGTTATTATAGCGCTTCGCCGAAATCGCACGAATCTTCTCCCAATCGGCCTCCGTAAGCACATATTCTTTCACATCCGCCACACTTTCGACATCAAAAATATCTAGCAGAAGTAAATCGCGAAATTCCTCCGTCGTCATCTTATTCTCCATAAACTCCGAAATATTCGCAACCCGGCTTCGCACTGACTTAATGCCCTTCGATTCAATTTTATCCTTACGAACCTTTAATGACGCCACAACATCATCTAGGTTCAAATCAAGCATCAATGTCCCGTGCGAAAACATCTTGCCCTTTGTCGCGAACTGCGCATTCCCAGACACTTTGAAACCATCGATTAACAAATCATTGCGCCCTTTCAATTCCGCATTCACACCTTGCTTTTTAAGCGCCACGACAATCGGCTCAGTGAATTTTGCGAAGTTATGAAACGAATCGCCATCATCGTTCGTAATAAAGCTGAAATTCAAATTCCCCTCATCATGATAAACCGCTCCACCCCCAGATAGGCGACGCACAACCTTAATATTATTTTCTGCGACATATTCCGTATTAATTTCCTCAATCGTATTCTGATTACGCCCGATAATAATTGATGGCTGGTTAATATAAAATAGCAACACCGGCTCATCTAAATCAAGCTCCGTCAAAATAAACTCTTCCACCGCCAAATTAATCGTTGGATCTAACACATTTTTATTATCAATAAAATACACGCCTTATTTCCTCCTTAAAACTCGATAATCAAGCCTTTATGCGCCAACACAATTTGCCCATCAAACGCCGTAGCTGCTTCTGCCTTAAGCGTAGCCAGCTCACCAAACTGTGGTAAATGCGATAACAACAATGTCTTCACACCTGCATCATGCGCCAGTTGCCCAACTTCTGTACTCGCCATATGAATCTGACTTTTCCCAGCCAAATCCTTATAAAAGTTCGCATCCGCCATCAACAAATCTGCATCCTTTGCAAAAGGAACAAACGACTCCTGATAAGCCGAATCCGCTGTAAATACGAAAACTTTCCCATTCGACTCTATCCGCATTGCATAACAAACCACCGGATGCACAGTCTTTAAAAATGTGATTGAAAAAGGTCCCACTGTAAGCGACTCACTCGGATTATACGCAATTCCCTCGGAGACATTTGGCATCGAAAGATAAGAAAAACCACGCGCATCCTCATCATGCCCATATATCGGCAATACCGGAACATCGGCATTCATCCCACCAATCAAACGATAATGTTGTAAAATACCAACATCCGCCACATGATCTGGATGATAGTGCGAAATAATCGCAGCATCAATCTCATTTGGATTCACATAATTCTGCATAATAGAAACGGCACTTGCACCGACATCAATCAATAATTTAAAGCCATCCTCTTCCAATAAATAACTCGATGTCCCCTCATCCACTTTCGGATAGCCACCCCAATGACCAAACACAGTCAACTTCATGTCCACACGTCCTCTCTCGATTTAGTTTACTTATTTATCATACACTAAAACGAAGACAGAGAACAGATTTTGTGACTGAAAAAAACACGCCACACAGAATTCATAATTCCGCATGAAGCGTGCCCCAAAAGCTTATTCAAAATATTTTTGCTTAGCCTCTTTCGTCAGTTTCTCTGTTGAGACTAATTTCCCTGTCGCAATAAAACGCTGATCTGTCTCTGTCGCAACATCACAAGTCACAAGCGTAATCTGTGGTTCTGTTGTGTCATCAATTACGCCCACTTCTGTATCTTTGACAATTTTAGTATTCGTTACTTCATACGTGTACAAATTCGTCAAATCCGTCAGATAAATCTTGGCGCCTTCTTTCACATTCATCACTGGGCCAAACAGCATAGAACCATTGCGCATATGGTGCCCAGCAAGTGGATAGTTTCCTTTACCCATTACTTGATCCTCTCGCATCGTTGTAGCACCAGCAAGCAAGTTCGCCGTATTTGTTCCTTTTAAAACCATCAAGTTAAGGTCAACGCTTGGAATAGCAATCGAACCAACAACTGCATTCTTGTCATAATCCGTCGCTCCTTTTACAACCGATGTCATGGAAGGTAGTTCGACGCTAGCAAAGTCAAAATTCGCGTCTCTGTTATTATTTTTTTCAATCGTTTCTGCACTGTAATTCGTCACCGAGTCCCGTTCACTTAAATACTTCACTATTCCACTTTTAATGAATGGCGACAGTACAAGAAGTAACCCGATAATTAAAATGATAATGGCAATCGTTTTCTTCAATATATATTCCTCCTTGCTGTTTCTATATTATATAGTAGGTTTGAGCTCAAATGCAACCACAACAAATTAAAACGAGCTATTAATTCTCATAAAAACGGAACCTCAAACACGCTTTCATTCCATCTAAGCTTTTCACGTATGCCATCATTTATGTTTCTTTTCACGCTTTAACCTTTCCTATTTTACCCAATTCAGCAACCTAACAAACCTTCCTTTATACGTATCGTAACCCTTTTCATTTTCCCGCCACTAAGCCATTATTGGACAACATCATCCTCTAGACCTATGTTTTTTAGTTTTATTTTTGTTAAAGTTATGTTACAATTAAATTAACGTGGGTTTGGAATTAGCGTAACGCTTTTTACATATAGAGCCCAGTTTTTTTTATTCTATTACAAATGAAAGTACTTACTCACATAGAGTATTAGGAGAGGTGAACTATGAACGAATGGAAAGAAAAAGTCCTTAGCTTCTTAAGTAAGAACTACGGATTTTTTATTCTAGCCGTCATTCTATTCTGGCTAAAAACGTATATTGCTTATCAAACGGAATTTAATCTTGGTATTGAGAATGCCATGCAACAATTTTTACTACTAATTAATCCGCTAAGTTCGGCTGTGTTCTTTATGGGACTCGCTTTATTTGCGAAAGGTAGACGCTCGTTTGTCTGGATTATCATCATCGATTTACTGTTAACAATCGTCTTGTTTGCGAACATGGTTTATTACCGGTTCTTCAGTGACTTCATTACTCTGCCAAACATTAAAGAGGCGTCAAGCCTTGGCGAACAAAGTGGCAGTATCGGCGCTTTAATGAACTGGACTGATGCGCTTTACTTCTTGGATATCATTTTCTTGATCGGCTTATTGGTATTTCGAGTTGTCAAACCAAACAAAGAAGCGCGGATTCGTGCTCGTAAAACAGTTGGTGTCTTGACATTAGGTGTCGCGATGTTCTTCGCTAACTTAGGTCTTGCTGAAATCGACCGCCCTGAATTGTTAACCCGTACTTTTGATCGGACGTATATCGTAAAATATCTTGGTATGACGAACTTCCAACTTTATGATGCTGTGAAGAGCACGCAAAACTCAACACAACGGGCCCTTGCTGATAGTAGCGATGTCAATGAAGTGTTGAACTATACGAAATCGAATTATGCCACGCCAAACCCAGCTTATTTTGGTAAAGCAAAAGGTAAAAACGTCATTTACATTCACTTGGAGAGTTTCCAACAATTCTTGATTGGCTACAAGCTTCATGGTGAAGAAGTTACGCCATTTATTAATTCGTTCTTTAAAGACAAAAACACATTAAGCTTCACAAATTTCTTCCACCAAACAGGTCAAGGAAAAACTTCCGATGCCGAAATGATGCTTGAGAATTCATTATTTGGACTTCCACAAGGTTCTGCCTTCTCAACAAAAGGTAAGAATACGTATCAATCTGCACCAGCCATTTTAGGCCAACAAGGTTACGATTCTGCGGTTTTCCACGGGAATTATAAGAGTTTCTGGAATCGCGATGAAATTTACAAACAGTTTGGTTATAATCATTTCTTCGATGCTAGTTACTACGATATGAACGAAAAGGATGTTTCGAACTACGGTTTGAAAGATAAGCCGTTCTTCAAGGAATCTGAGAAATATATTGAGTCGTTACAACAACCGTTTTACGCGAAGTTTATTACGTTAACGAATCATTTCCCATATCCGATTTCAGAAGAAGAAGCAACGATTAAACCTGCTGAAACTGGTGATGCCTCTGTAGATAGTTACTTCCAAACTGCACGTTATTTAGATGAATCAGTGCGCAGTTTCGTACAGTATTTGAAAGATAGTGGTTTGTATGAGAATTCGGTTATCGTGATGTACGGTGATCACTATGGTATTTCAGACAATCATGCACAAGCCATGAGTAAAGTGCTTGGTAAAGATTATGACGCTTACCAAAACGCTCAAGCGCAGCGTGTTCCATTTATGGTTCGTGTTCCTGGAGTAGAAGGTGGCATTAAAGATACGTATGGCGGTGAAATCGATATTTTACCAACCCTACTTCACTTGCTTGGCACAGATACGAAAAACTACGTACAATTAGGTAACGATTTGCTTTCTAAAGATGCGAAGCAAGTAGTTCCATTCCGAAATGGCGATTTCATCACCCCTGCTTACTCGATGATTGGTGGTAAGTTCTATAATCAGAAAACAGGCGAAGAAATCACAACTGAAACGGATGCTATGAAAACAACGAAAGACAATGTTGCAAAAGAGCTCGAACTTTCCGATGAAGTGTTACAAGGCGACTTACTTCGTTTCTACACACCGGAAGGCTTCGAGAAAACAGACCCTTCGAAGTACAATTACAACAATAAGAACAAAACGACAAGTACTGACGAATCATCGACGGATACGAAATAATGACTAAACCACCCGTTCTAAAATGGGTGGTTTTTTTAAATATCTCTTCCCTTTCCCGCTTTAAAATGCTATTCTATAAAAAGATAAAGGGAGGTTTACTACATATGAAAATACTTAAAAATTATGCATTCAGTCTTTTCTTAATCGCCGGAATTATCGTCGGTGGTGCGGCTGGACTCATTTTTGGTGATAAAACTTCGGTGGTGCGGCCGATTGGGGAATTATTTCTTAATTTGATGTTTGTCGTTATTGTGCCACTTGTATTTCTGAGTGTTTCGAGTGCTATTGCGAATATGAAAGGCATGAAACGTCTAGGTAAAATTATGGGCACAATTTTTGCGGTATTCTTCACAACTGCCTTGATTGCTGCTGTTATTGCTTTTATTGGAACAAAAATCTATAATCCATTGCAGGGTGTTGATATGTCACAAATTACCAAAAAATTACCAACTGCTCCAGAAGCTGCAAGCTCGACAATCGGAGAAACAATCGTCAAAACGTTCACAGTGCCCGATTTTCTGGATTTATTTTCGAAATCTAACTTATTACCCCTGATTGTCTTTTCAATTCTTCTAGGGCTCGCTACGTCAATGGCAGGTGAAAAAGGAAAGCCAGTCGCTGATTTCTTAAATGCTGGCACGGAAGTTATTTTAAAAATGGTGAAAGTGATTATGTACGCGGCACCGATTGGGCTTGGTTGCTACTTTGCTGATACAGTTGGAAAGCTTGGTCCGCAAATTATTAACGGTTATTTGAATTCTTTCTTACTTTATTTAGTGCTGGCAGTTATTTACTATTTTGGTGCTTTCACTTTATATGCCTTTATTTCTGGTGGTCTTCTAGGCGTGAAAGTTTATTGGAAAAACGTCATTACGCCTTCTATTACAGCAATTGCTACCTCTTCAAGTGCTGCTTGTATCCCCGTGAACTTGCAAGCAACGAAAAAAATGGGGGTGCCCGATGATATAGCAGAAACCGTTATTCCTCTCGGTGCGAATACCCATAAGGATGGCTCTGTGATGGGAGGAATCATTAAAATTATTTTCCTATTCACCTTGTTTGGTAAAGATATGACCTCACCGATGAATATCCTTGCAATTATTGGTGTTGCATTCCTCGTTGGCGCTGTAATGGGAGCAATCCCAAGCGGTGGTATGACTGGGGAGTTAATGATTTGCGCAGTATTTGGTTTCAATCCTGAGCTCGTTGGAACAATTATGATTATTAGTACAATCATTGATATACCTGCAACATTGCTAAATTCAACAGGGAATACGGTATGTGCCATGTTAGTTAGTCGATTTGTCGAAGGTAAGAATTGGCTGTCAAAACAATTTGCTTAGAGTGAGGGAGTGTAAAATAAACTGTGTAAATAATGAATCTTAGTTCATTGTTTATACAGTTTTTCTTTTTTGATACAATGA